>NZ_JBICCO010000014.1:0-101304 GCF_043119405.1 Achromobacter sp. 413638 | reverse complement strand
GGCATTGCGCCCGGCGGCGCCTTGCCCGACGCGCAAGGCCACCAGCACGATGATGCGGGCGCCGGGCTGGTCCAGCCGCAGCGCGCGCGCCGCCGACACGCCTGCGTAGCCCCCCCCGAGAGTGCAAAAAAACCAAGACCAACCCCACACCCCCCCCCACCCCCCCCCCCCCCCGCCCCCCCCCCCGGCCCGCCCCCCCCCCCGGGAATCGTCGGCGTCCTGGAGGCCTATCTCCGCCGCGACGGCTTTCGCACCTGCTCCGCCATGGACGGCGTCGAGGCCATGCGGCTGTTCCGCGAGCTGCGTCCCGACGCGGTTCTGCTGGACGTGAATCTGCCGGGCATGGACGGGCTGGACGTATTGCGCGCCATTCGCGACGAAGGCCAGACCCCCGTCATCATCGTCACGGCGCTGGCCGATGACGTCGACAAGCTGCTGGGGCTGCGCCTGGGCGCGGACGACTACGTCGTCAAACCCTTCAATCCCGCCGAGGTCGTGGCGCGCCTGCGGGCCGTGCTGCGGCGCGCGGGGGCGCATGCGAACGCCGCGCCCATCCGCGTCGGCGGCATTGAGATCGACGAGCAGGACCACGTCGCGGTCGCGCACGTGGGCGGCGGGCGCTCCGTGCCGCTGCAACTGACGCTGACCGAGTTCCGCCTGCTGGCCTGCCTGGCATCCCAGCCGCGGCGCTGCTTCTCGCGCGGATTCCTGATCGAGCACTGCCTGCCGGAAAGCGACGCGCTTGAGCGGGTCATCGACTCGCATATTTCCAAGCTGCGGCGCAAGCTGCATGCGGTCGGGCAGGCCGACATGATCGAGGCCGTGCGCGGCGTCGGATACCGTCTATGGCGCGAAAACTAGACCGCATCTGGATCCGCTTCGGCCTGGCGGTCTCGGTCACCATGACCCTGATGCTGGCCGTGCTCGCCGGCAGCCAGGTCATGTTCTGGAAGATCGAGCACCGCGAGTTCCAGCAATCCCTGCCCGTGGAAGTGCGCGCCGAGCTGGACGATCTCACGGCCCGCGGGCTGGAAGACGGTCCGCGCGCGATGCAGATCTACGGCGAATACTGGGCCGTCGATCCCATGCGCGGCGAGAAGCTCGCGCTGCTGTTCACCGTGCTGCTCGGGCTGCCGCTGGGCCTGGCGTCCGGGTTCTTCATCTCGAAGGTGATCACCCTGCCGCTGGATTCGATGGCCGCGGCGGCCACCCGGGTGGCGCTGGGGGATTTCACGGTAAGGGCCCATGTGGGCAAGGCACGCGGCGAAATGGCCGAAATGGTGCGGGATTTCAATCACATGATCGATTCGCTCGAAACGCTGGACCGGGAACAGCGCGTGACGCTGGCCTCCATCTCGCACGAGCTGCGCACGCCCATCGCGGTGCTCAGCGCCCGCCTGCACGCGATCTGCGACGGCGTCATCCCGGTCAGCGACGAGGAAATGCGCGGCCTGCTGGACCAGTCCCTGCACCTGGGCCGCCTGGTCGCGGACCTGCACACGCTGTCGCTGGCTTCGGTCGGCCGGCTGTCGCTGCAGACCCGGCCCGTGGATCTGGTGGCGCTGGTCGGCGACGCGCTGGCCGGCTTCGAGGCCAGGCTGGCCGAGAAGGGTTTCGAGGTGGACACGCAGCTGCCCGCCTCCGCGCAGGGCAAGCTGATCATGGCCGACCCGGACCGGTTGCGCCAGATCTTCGCCAACCTCGTGGAAAACGCCTTGCGCCACGCGGCCAGCGGGCGCTGGATCGGCGTGGAAGTGCGCATACACGCCGGACAGGCCGTGCTGGCGGTGAGCGACGCGGGGCCGGGGCTGCCGGCGTCCATGCGCGACCGTCCGTTCGAACGCTTTCCGCACCAGCCCAGCGCCATGCATGGCGGTTCGGGCCTGGGACTGTCGATCGTGCACGCGCTGGTGGACCAGCAGGGCGGGTCGGTGCTGGCGGATCGCTCGGTGCGCGGCGGCATGCGGATCCAGGTCTGCTTTCCCGTGATCAGCCGGGACGCGAAGGCGTCCGCGGGGCGCAGGCAGGCGTCCCTAGCGTGATGCGCCCGGCCGCGTCCATCAATTCTCCATAAACCCTGCATGGCCCCGCAACGTCGCGGGGGCATGCTGGCAATGTTATCCAGCCAACCGTGACGGCTGCCGCCGTCCGCTACGCCATAGATACCCATGCATCGCTGTCCTGAATCGTTCAAACTCCGCTGCGCCGCGCTGCTGGCAAGCGCGCTCCTGTCGGGCTGCATGTCGGTGCCCGTGCCGGAGCTGCCGGCGCAGGTGCCCGGCGCCTGGTCCCAGGCGGCCGGCGAGGGCGCGCGCGCGGTCGATCTGCGGTCCTGGTGGACGGCGCTGGACGATCCGCGACTGAACGCGCTGGTCGAGGAAGCGTTGCGGCGCAACCTGGACCTGGAGCAATCCGCGCGCCTGTTGCAGGGCGAGCGCGAGGTCGCCGGTCGCTGGCGCTCGCGCTACCTGCCGGGTTTCGGGGTCGGCGCCCGCCCGGTGCAGGACGCCCAGGCCAAGGATTCCTATTTCCACGCCAGCATCGACATGGTCTGGGAGCTGGGCCTGTTCGGCGCGGCCGAGAGCAGCAGGCTGCAGGCCGGCGCGGACGCCGACCTGGCCGCCGCCCGCGAGCAGGGCCTGCGCGTGTCGGTGGTCGCGGCCGTGGTGCGCAACTACCTCGACCTGGGCGTGGCCAACGGTCAGATCGCGCTGCTGACGCAGATGGCCGAGCTGGACCGCGAGGCCGAGCGGCTGGCGCAGGTGCGGCTGAATACCCGCCTGGGCACGCCGCAGGACGCCGACACGGCCAGCGTGCGCCGGCAGCGCACCCTGGCCGCGCTGGCGTCGATGCACCTGGCGGCCGACCGGTCGGCGCGCGCGCTGGCGCTGCTGCTGGGCCGCGACGCGCCGGATCCCGGCTGGAGCGCGGTGGCGCCGTCGCAGGGCCTGCCCGGCTTCGCCCTGGGGGAAGTGCCGGCCGACCTGCTGCGCACCCGTCCGGACATCCGCGAGGCCGAAGCCGAAGTGCTTCGGGCCGCCGCAAGGCTGGGCATGGCGCGCTCGGCGCTGTATCCGCGCCTGAGCCTGGGCGGTTCGGTCCTGTATGCCTACAACATGACGCAGAACCGCCGCTCGAACAACAACTTCGTTCCGGCCGGCGGTCCCACGATCGATATCCCGCTGTGGGACTGGGGCGCCCGCCAGGCGCAGGTCAAGGCCGGCGAGCAGGGCATCGCCGCGGCGCTGGCCGGCTACCGCAAGGCGGTGCTGTCCGGCGTGTCGGAAGTCGAGGAATCGCTGTCCGCGCTGGCGCGCGAGCGCGAGCGCATCGCCGCGCTGGACGAGGCGCGGAGGGTGCTGGACCGGCGCAACGGCTCGCAGCGCAAGCTGGCGTCGCTTGGCCTGTCCAGCCCCTACGACGGGCTGGAGGGCCGGCGCGCGCTGCTCGAGGCGCAGTCCGACGTGGCGCTGGCGCGCGGCGCGCGGACCCTGGCCTTCGTCGCGCTCTACAAGGCGCTGGGCGGCGCCCCGCTGGCGCCGCAGCCTCAGCCGGAACAGCAGGCGCAACAGCAGGCGCAAGAGCAGGCGCAAGAGCAGGCGCAACAACCCCGGCAGGTGCGTCCATGATCGCCCTGGCGCGCAAGACACTGGTCTACGAATGGCGGCGCTTCGTGCCCGTGGTGCTGGCGGTCGGCTTCTCCGGCCTGATGCTGGTGGTGCAGGCGGCGCTGGTGCTGGGCATTTTCGGCGCTTCGGCGCTATACGTGAACGCGTCCTCGGCCGATCTCTGGGCCGGCTATCCCGGCACGCAAAGCGTCAATTTCGGCCGCACGGTCAGCGCCGACGCCGAAATGCGGCTGCGCATGGATCCCGAGGTCGTGGCGGTCGAGCCCTACCAGTGGGTCGATGGCGACTGGACGCCCGAGCGCGTCGACGCCGGCAGCGTGTCAATCTATCTGTCCGGCATTGCCGTCGGCCCCGACGCCATGCTGTTCTCGAAGCTGCTGCCGCCGGACCTGCGCAAGCGCCTGCGCGAGCCGGGGGCGGTGATCGTCGATTCGGCGGACCTGGAATCGCTGGGCGTGGCGGAAGGCGGCAAGGCCTGGATCAACGGGCACCCGGTGCGCGTGGTCGCCGCGATCGCGGGGCTGCGCGGCCTGGGCGGCGTGAACGTGCTGGCGTCGCTGGATTCGGCGCGCGTCATTGGCGGACCGCAGGCCGGCCGGGGCAGCACCTATTACGTGGCGCGGCTGGCCGATCCTTCGCGGGCGCCGGCGGTGCAGGCGCGGCTGGCGCAAAGCGACGCCAGCTTCGGTCCGCTGCAGGTCTGGACGGCCCAGGAATTCGCGCAGCGCTCACAGCAGTACTGGCTGCTGGATACCGGCGCGGGCATGGCCGTGCTGTTCATGGCCCTGATCGTCTGCCTGGTCGGCGCGGTGATCACCAACCAGTCCTTCGCGGCCGTGGTGGCGGCGTCGGCGCGCGAGTACGCCACGCTGAACGCGCTCGGCGCGAGCCGAGGCGCGCTGGCCCGCGTCGTGATCGAGCAGGCCTGCCTGGTGGGCGGCCTGGGTATGGTGCTGGCGGCCGTGGCCAGCGCGCTGCTGCTGGCGGTGGCCGTGTTCTATCACGTGCCGGTGGCCATGACGTTGACGGCGGCCCTGGGCTGCGCGGCGCTGGTGGCGCTGATGGCGCTGATGTCCAGCGTGATGGCGGTGCGCGGCCTGATCCGCACCGATCCGGCCCTGCTGCTGCGCTGATGGAGACGGTCATGAAACGTGATTTTTCGATGTCCCCGGAAGTCCAGGCCACGGTCGAGCCGAGCCTGGAAGCCTTCAGGCTGGGCAAGGCCTTCCTGTCCGGCGTGGTGAAGGTGCAGGTGCTGCAAGGCCTGTCGCTGGCCGTGTATCCGGGCGAGCTGACGCTGATTTCCGGTCCGTCCGGCTGTGGCAAGAGCACGCTGCTGTCGCTGCTGTCCGGCCTGCAGCATCCGGATGACGGCAAGGCCCATGCGCTGGGGCAGGACCTGGGCGCCATGAGCCGCCGCGACCTCGAGCGCTTCCGGCTGCACCATACGGGCTTCGTGTTCCAGGGCTTCAACCTGTTTCCGGCGCTCACGGCGCTGGAACAGGTCCAGCTGCCGCTGGGCTACCTGGGCATGCGCGACCAGGAAAGCGCCCGGCTGGCGAGCCGTGCGCTGGACGAGGTCGGCCTGTCGCATCGGGCGCACATGCGCCCGGCGCAGCTGTCCGGCGGCGAGAAACAGCGGGTCGCGATCGCCCGCGCCATCGCCAAGGAGCCCGAGCTGCTGTTCGCCGACGAACCCACCAGCGTGCTGGACGCGGAGAACGGCCAACGGGTCGTGGACATCCTGCATCGCTTCGCCCGCAACCACGGGGCCACGGTCCTGTGCGTGAGCCATGATCCACGCCTGGTCCGGCATGCCGACCGCGTCGTCGGCATGGAGGACGGGGCCATACGCAGCGACCGGCGCATCGCCACAGATTCACTAGGAGCAAAAGCATGAAGCATTCGTCGGGCGCGCGTTGGCGCGCGCTCCTCATCGTGGCGGTCCTGACGCTGAGCGCGTGTTCCGAGCGCAGCGATCCCAAGGAGACGGTGGAACGGCAGCCGGCGCGGGACGGCCAGCGCGCGGCGGCGGTCGCCCGGGGCAAGATCGAAGTCGACGGCGGGCTGGTGGCGCTGGCGCCGGCGCTGGCCGGCACGGTGGCCAGCCTGACGGTGCGCGAGGGCGACCGCGTGCAGCGTGGCCAGCTGCTGCTGGCGCAGGCCAGCCAGGTGTCCTCGGCCGCCGTCGCGGTCGCCACTTCCGAGCTGAAGCTGGCCCGCGCGCGGCAGCAGGCCGCCGAGGGCCGCCTGCCCGAGCTGAAGCAGGCCGCCGCGCGTTATGCGCAGGCGGTGCGCGCCGGGGCCGCGCAGCCCCAGCTGGCCGATGACGCGCAGCAGCGTCTGCGCGACGCCCAGTCCGACGTGGCGGTGGCCACGGCCGAGGCGGCGGTCGCGCAGCAGCGCCTGGAACAGGCCAAGGTCGCATTGCAGCAGCTCGAGCTGCGCGCGCCGGAGGACGGCGTGATCGTGGGCGTGACGGCCCGGCAGGGCGGACGCCTGGAAGCGGGCGCCCCGGCCCTGACGCTGTTGCCCGCGCGCCCGCTGATCGTGCGCGCCGAACTCAACTCCGCCTACGTCGCCTCGGTGCGCGTGGGCATGCGCGCCACGGTGGCGTCCGACATGGACTCGGCGGCGGCCGCGCCCGCTCTGCCTTCGGCCAAGCTGGTGCGCATCAGCCCCATCTACGGCAACGGCCGCCTGCAGGACGACGCCCAGCGCGGTCCTGTGCGCGTGGTCGAGTGCATCCTGGAATTCGACGGCCCGGCAGAGGCGATCGTCGGCCAAAACGTGAGAGTGACTTTCCATGAATGACAACTTCGAGCTGCAAGTGCGCTGGAACGGTGGCAAGGCGACCGTTCCGGAATGGACGATCCAGTGCGATTTCGACGGCACCATCAGCCTGCAGGACGTGACCGACACGCTGCTGCAGCGTCACGGCATGCCGGGCTGGGAAGACCTGGAAGAGGCCTGGGAGCGCGGCGAGATCGGTTCGCGCGAGTGCATGAGCGGCCAGGTGGCGCTGCTGGACATGAGCGTGGCCGAGCTGCGCGAGGCGCTGGAGCAGGTCCATGTCGATCCGGGCTTTGTCCGCTTCGTCGACCAGGCCCGCCAGCTCGGCATCGGCGTGCAGGTGGTCAGCGACGGGCTGGACTACGCCATCCAGGTCATCCTGGCGCGCGAGGGCATGGGCGATCTGCCCATCGTGGCCAACCGGCTGCTGCCGGCCGGGCCGCGCCGCTGGAAGCTGGAAACGCCCTGGTCGCGGCCGGACTGCGCCAGCGCCAACTGCAAGTGCGGCCAGCTCGCCGGGCAGCAAGCCGCGGGCAAGCGCGTGCTGTACGTGGGCGACGGCAGCTCGGACTTCTGCGTTTCGGGCAAGGCCGAGCACGTGCTGGCCAAGGCCAAGCTGCTGGATCACTGCCGCGCCAACGGCATCGTGCATTCCGCCTTCGTCGACTTCGACGAGGCGCTGTCGCGCCTGCCCCTGATCCTGTCCGGCCAGAACGAGGAGTCCACGGCATGAACAAGGCCGCCACCGTCCTGGCGCCGCCCGGCGCGGGATACCTCCGGGGCGAAGCGCGCGAACGCGCCGAGCCGCTGGAAATGCTGGCCGATGAGTACCTGCTCGAAGGGCAGGGCGAGCGCGCGCGCACCGGCATCCTGCTGATCCACGGCCTGACCGGCACGCCCAACGAGATGCGGGTGCTGGCGCGTGGCCTGCACCTGCAGGGCTACACCGTGTACGCCGTCAAGCTGGCCGGTCACTGTGGCACGCTGGACGATCTGGTCGGCACCAGCTGGCTGGACTGGCTGGCCAGCGTGCGGCGCGGCGCGGACCTGCTGTCGCGCCGCGTCGACCGCGTGGTGGTCGGCGGCCTGTCGATGGGCGCCGTGCTGGCGCTGGCCCTGGCGCAGGAGCGTCCCGAGCACATCGCCGGCGTGCTGGCGCTGTCGCCGGCGTTCCGCCACGACGGCTGGAGCATGCCGCGCTATACCAAGCTGGCCTGCCTGCTGCCCGTCATGCGCGCGCTGGGCATCGGCCGGCGCAGCGTGTTCATGGAACAGCCGCCCTACGGCATCAAGGACGAGGCGCTGCGCGCCCGCGTGGTTTCGCAGATGCACGCCGGCGACAGCGCCGCCTCGGGCCTGCCGGGCAACCCCTGGTGGTCGGTGGTGGAAATGCACAAGCTGGCGCGCTCGGTGCTGCGCAACATGCCGGCGCTGCGCGCGCCCTGCCTGGTCATGCACGCGCGCAACGACGACATCGCCTCGGTGTCGAACGCCTACGAGATCCAGCGCCGGGCCGTCAACGCGCCCGTCACGCTGCAACTGCTGGACGACAGTTATCACATGATCACCATCGACCGCGAGCGTCGGGTGGTCATCGCTCGCGCGGCGGCCTTCGTGACCGAGCTGGTCGAGGGCGCGAAGCCAGGGGGCGGCGCCGATGTGGAATGAGGCAATGACACCGCTGGTGGTGACGCTGTGGATCCTGAACCTGCTGTTCGACAGCGTGGGCCAGCTGATCTTCAAGGCCGCCGCGGTCGATCCGAAGCTGGGCGAGGGCGCGGGCCGCTGGCGCCGGATGGCGCGCCGGCCCTGGCTGTGGCTGGGCATAGGCTGCTACGTGCTGGAATTCGTCCTGTGGCTGGCGTTCATCTCCCTGGTGCCGCTGTCGGACGGCGTGCTGCTGGGATCGATCAGCATCGTGGTCGTCATGCTGCTGGGCCGGGTGTTCTTCCGCGAGCGGCTCACGCCCTTGCGGGTGCTGGGCATCCTGCTGGTGTCGCTGGGCGTGGGCATCGTGGGATTGAAGGGGTAAGGCAATGCGGCGTTTCTATCTGATCGGTTTCCTGGCGCTGATGGCGTTCGACACCTTGGCGCAGATCAGCTTCAAGGTGGCGGGCGAGCATGCGCTGCCGCTGGAATTCTCGCCGGCGTGGCTGCTGCGCGTGTTCGGCCAGCCCTGGATCTACGGCGCCTTCATCGGCTACCTGGGTGCATTCTTCACGTGGATGGTGCTGCTCAAGCACGCGCCCATCGGGCCGGCCTTCGCCGCCTCGTATCTGGAGATCGTCGCGGTGCTGGTGATTTCGGCGGTATGGTTCGGCGAGCCCATCGGCTGGCCGCAGATCCTCGGCACGGTGCTCATCCTGGGCGGCATCTGCTGCCTGGCGGTCAGCGAGTCCTCGACGGTGCCGAAGATCGAGCATGCGGGGCAGCCGGCGCAACACGGCGCCTGACGGTCGCGCGCGGCGGGCATGGCCCGCCGCCGCTTGCCCGGCCGGGCGGTCCGGCCCGCGGGCGCCGCGCCGCCCCATGGCGGGCGCGGACACAAGACGGTTTCAGCGCGCGCGCGCCGCGTCCAGCAATTCGACGATCTGCCAGTTGAACGCGTTCTGGCGCGCCTGCCATTGCGGCAGTTCCCTGTCCTGGTGCGCGGTGTCCTGGCCGTCGGCGGCGCTGAGCCAGCGCTTCCACGCGGTCCGGTAGTGCCAGACCGAGACATCGCCGGTGACATCGCTGCCGACGATCTGGCCATGCAAGGCCTGCGCCAGCGTCTTCAGGTCGGCGCGCAGCAGCACGCCCTGGTCCCAGTTGGTGCGCACCTCGTCGGCCGAGAACGCATCCTTGTCGATGCTGAAATAGGTATCCATCGGCCTGGCCGCCAGCTCCTGGCGGGCCGCCTCCACCAGCGTCGCGCGGTCGGGGAAGCTGCGAAAGCGCGGCCCCAGGCCCAGCCAGCGCGACCAGCGCGTATCGACGCCGGTGCTCCAGTACGTGACCTTGCCGCTCCAGACGGAACCCAGGTTGTGTTCCCAGGCATGCGCGGCGCCCAGGTCGCCGGAAGTGATGCCGATGACGTGCACGTGCGCCACCTGCGGCAGCCGCGCGACGCGGCGCACCCAGGAGCCGCAATGCACGCCCCAGGGAAAGCGCATGTTGTCGGGATGGTTGTCCAGCACCACCACGCGCAGGCTGGCGGGGGCGCGCCCCGCCGCGCAGCGCTCGATCAGCGGCCAGCTCAGGTGATGGAAGTCGCCGCTGCCCATGAAGACGGTGCCGTGGTCGGCGGGGGCCGGCATGCGGCTGGTCAGGTTGCGAATGCAGGATCGCAGCACGCCCTGGCGGCAGCCGAAGCGGATCGCCTCGCGCCAGTCGTCGTTCAGCGCCAGCCGGATCTCGCCGGGCAGGGCGCCGACGGAACTGTCGGTGTCCAGCACGACGGGCGGGTGGCGCAGGGCGGATTGTTCTACTTGGTGATCCATTGGCTGTCCGTGGTGAAGCGGCTGGAAAAACGCCGGGCCACGGCCCGCAGCAGCGGATTGCGCACATAGACCACGTGGCGCGTGGCGGTGAAGCGGGCGCCCAGCAGCGCCTTGACGCCGGGATCGGTCCAGCCGGCGATGTAGTGCCGCAGCCCGCGTTCCAGCGCGTATTCCAGGTTGACCATCCAGCTCACGAAATACAGGTTCATCTCGCGTGAGGCCGGATACGAGAGACCGATGTACTTGTCGGTCAGCCGTTCGCCGTCGTCGAAGCAGAGGTTCCAGCCCAGCATCTGGCCGGTCTCGGCATGCCGGTATTCGAACACGATGCCGCCGCTGCCGCCGTCGCGCAGCAGCGCCGCGAAGTAGGGCCGCGTCAGGCGGTCGAAATGGATTTCGCTCTGGGCGTAGACCTGCTCGTACAGCGCATAGTACGCGTCCACGCGGGCATCGTCGGCGTAGGCCTCGCCCGTGGGCACGCGCCGCACCGCGATCTGCTCGCGGCTGCGCAGCTTGCGCTTCAGGTAGCGGCGCGCGTCTTTGGGCAGGCGGTCCAGATACGCGTCGCCGTCGGCGAAGTCGATGGGCACGTAGGCCAGCGCCTGGCCGTCCAGCACCACGAAGCCCTGTTCCGTGCAGGCCTGGACGACCTGGTCGGCCAGCGCGTTGTCGGCCTCGGACAGCAGCGGCGAGCGCAGCGGCAGATCCTTGAAGATGGTCAGGGCGTATTGCCTGCCCGGCCCCTGGCGCAGCGTCCGCGCCAGCGCATCGGGATCGGCGGCGGCCGGCAGCAAGGCGTACTCGCTGACCGTGGTGCCGATGAAGGCGGCGCGCAGCGTGAGCCAGCGCGACCACCAGCCGTGGCCCGGCAGGCCGCGGATACGCGTCTTGAAGTCGTCGTCGGCCGTCGTCAGCAGATCGAACGGCGCGGCGAAGGCCGGCAGCGGCAGGCCTTCGATGATCTTGAAGCCTTCCGGGGGATGCGCCAGGAAGCACTCGAGCAGGGCAGCCGGCTCGAGTGCGTTGCGCAGTGACTGCCCCGGCATCAGGCCCGCTTGGCCCGCGAGATCAGCTGGTCGAGCAGGGCCATGGCCTCGTCGATTTCCGAACGGCTGATCATGAGCGACGGCGCGAACGTGATCACGTTCTTGTAGTAGCCGCCCACGTCCAGCACCAGGCCGCGCTTGCCGCCCTGGAAGTCCAGGTCGCCGGCCAGGCCGATGTCGACCATCTTGTCCAGCAGCGCCTTGTTGGGCGTGAAGCCGTCCTCGGTGCAGATCTCGGCGCGCAGCGCCAGGCCCAGGCCGTCGACGTCGCCGATTTCGCGGTGACGCTTCTGCAGGTCGCGCAGGCCTTCCAGGAAGTAGGCGCCCGACTCGCGCACCTGGCGGCCGAAGTCCATCTCGTGCGTCATCTTCATGACTTCCAGGCCCAGGGCCGTGCCCAGCGGGTTGGAGGCGAAGGTGGAGTGCGTGGAGCCCGGCGGGAACAGGGTCGGGTTGATCAGTTCTTCGCGCGCCCACAGGCCCGACAGCGCGTTCAGGCCGTTGGTCAGCGCCTTGGCGAAGACCAGCACGTCCGGCTTGACGCCGAAGTTCTCGACCGACCACAGCGTGCCGGTGCGCCAGAAGCCCATCTGGATCTCATCGACCACCAGCAGCACGCCGTGATCGTCCAGCACCTTCTTCAGGCCCTTGAAGAAATTCGGCGGCGGCACGACGTAGCCGCCCGTGCCCTGGATGGGCTCGACGTAGAAGGCCGCGTACTCGCACTGGTTGGTCTTGGGGTCCCAGATGGCGTGGTATTCGTTCTCGAACTTGCGCGCGAATTCCTTGACGATGGAATCCGAGTATTCCTCGGCCGTCATGCCCTTGGGGCGGCGGAACGGGTAGGGAAAGGGGATGAACTGCGCGCGGTCGCCGAAGTGGCCGTAGCGGCGGCGATAGCGGTAGCTGGAGGTGATGCTGGAGGCGCCCAGCGTGCGGCCGTGGTAGCCGCCCTCGAAGGCGAACATCAGGCTCTTGCCGCCGCTGGCGTTGCGCACGACCTTGAGCGAATCCTCGATGGCCTGGGCGCCGCCCACGTTGAAGTGCACGCGGCCCGTGTGGCCCCACTTCTTTTCCGCATCTTGCGCGATGAACTTGGCCAGCTCGATCTTGGTCGGGTGCAGGTACTGGCTGGCGACCTGCGGCAAGGACTGCAGCTGCTCGATCATCTTCTGTTCGAGGCGCTTGTTCTTGTAGCCGAAGTTCACGGCCGAGTACCACATCTGCAGGTCCAGATACGCGGTGCCGGCGTCGTCGTACATGTAGCTGCCTTCGCAGCCCGTGAAAATCTTGGGCGGGTTGACGTAATGCACCGTATCGCCGAACGAACAATAGCGGGCTTCATCTGCCAGCAGGCTGGCGGTATCGATGGACATGGACGCGGATCTCCGTAAAAGTCGCGGAGCGAGTGTGCGCGCCCAAGGTTGCTCGACTGTCGAGGAATTGTGGAAGGAGTGTGGAGCGCGGCCCGGTCTGCAACCGGACCGTCATGAACGCTCCACCATGCGCGTCAGCCGCGGACGTCCGTGGCCCCTTCCAGGAACAGTTTCTGCACCATGGCGCCCATGCCCAGCGGCGCGATCTCGCCGCGCTGCACCGCGTCCATCGCCGCGTACAGCAGGTAGTCGTAGGCCCGCACCAGCCACAGGGCCGGCACATCGATCCGGAAGGCGCCGGCCTTCTGGCCGTTCAGGAAGAAGGTTTCCAGCGTCTGTCCGTAGAACGAGGGCAGGGGCAGGTCGGCCGTTTCGGTCCTGGCGTCGATCATGCGCACCCATTCGGCGTGATTCCAGAACACGTAGTACTCGCGGCCTTGCACGACCACGTCGGTCAGCCGTTGCAGCGCGTCCGGATAGGGCGGCGTGTGCAGGTCGGCGCGGGCCAGCGCGTCCTGCAGGTGCTGGATGGCCCGGGTCATCAACAGCTCGATGACGTCTTCGCGGGTGGGGGAGATGCGGTACAGCGTGGCCTTGCTGATCCCGGCGGCGCGCGCCAGCTGTTGCAGGCTGGCCCTGGGTTGCTGCGCGATCGACAGCGCCAGCGCGCGCGCCAGCTTGTCGTCTAGGGGGTCGGACATGGATTTCTCCGGATAAAAAACAGGGTCAGATCCTAATGAATCTGACTGGATTCAGCTAACTGTAAAAATCGATGGTTTCCAGTCTACTACGAATTAAATGAGTTCACAAAAATTAATTTGAATCTAAGTTGACTCATTTTGTTCTGATCAATATCATACAGTCCTGAATCGCCTCAATCCCGGGGCGGCATCGGAATGCCAGAGGACAACATGACCCAGTTCAGAGCCAGTGCAGCGGCCCTAAGCCTGACCGCCTTGCTCGCCGGATGCGGCGGCCAGGACCCCCAGGCGGCGCAAGACCAGACCATCGACGTGGCCCCGCTCGTCGTCGCGCCGCGATCCCAGGCCATCCTGGCCGACCTGCCGGGCCGGATCTCGCCGGTGCGCGTGGCCGAGGTGCGCGCCCGGGTGGCGGGCATCGTCCAGAAGCGCCACTTCGAGGAAGGCGCGACCGTCAAGGAAGGCGACCTGCTGTTCACGATCGAGCCGGCCCCGTTCGAAGCCGCGCTGGCCCGGGCGCAGGGCGCGCTGGCGCGGGCCCAGGCCCAGGTCCGCCAGGCCCAGGCGCTGGCCGACCGCTACCAGCCGCTGGTGAAGATCGCGGCCGTCAGCCGCCAGGAATACGACGACGCCGTCGCCGCCCTGCAGACCGCCAAGGCCAACCAGGTGTCGGCGCAGGCCGACGTCAAGACCGCCCAGCTCGACCTGGGCTATGCCAGCGTGCGCGCGCCGATCTCGGGCCGCATCGGCCGGGGCCTGGTGACCGAGGGCAGTCTGGTGGGCCAGGGCGAATCCACGCCCATGGCGCTGATCCAGCAGCTCGATCCGGTCTATGCCGACTTCCGCCAGCCCGTCAACGCGCTGCTCAAGCTGCGCGAGGCGGCGGCCGGGGCGCAGGCCGAGCCGGCGGTCAGCGTGCGCGTCGACGGCACCGGCTACACGGCCAAGGGCAAGCTGCTGTTCTCCGACGTTTCGGTGGATCCGGGCACGGGCCAGGTGATGCTGCGCGGCCAGTTCAGCAATCCCGACGGACTGCTGCTGCCGGGCATGTACGTGCGCGTCAGCGCCGAGCAGGGCGTGCAGAGCAACGCCATCTTCGTGCCGCAGCGCGCCGTCATGCGCGGCGCCGACGGACAGGCCAAGGTGCTGGTCGCGGCCGACGGCAAGGCGCAGGAGCGTCCGGTGCAGACCGGCGCCATGCAGGGATCGGAATGGCAGATCACGCAGGGACTGGCCGCGGGCGACCAGGTCATCGTCGACGGCGCCGCCAAGATCCCGCCCGGCACGCCGCTGCGCGTGCAAGCGGCCGGCGCCCAGGCGCCCGCCCAGCAAGCCGCGCAATGAGCGCGACCGCCCCGCGCGCCACCCCGCATCCCGCGCCGCGGCAGCCCTGAGCCCAGACGGATTCCATCATGCCGAATTTCTTCATCAAGCGGCCCAACTTCGCGTTGGTGATCGCGATCTTCATCGCCCTGGCGGGCCTGCTCGCCATTTCCTCGCTGCCGGTGGCGCAGTACCCCAGCGTCGCGCCGCCCCAGGTCATCATCAAGGCGACCTATCCGGGCGCGTCCGCCGAGGTCATCAACAACACCGTCATCAGCCTCATCGAGGAAGAACTGAACGGCGCCAAGGGCCTGCTCTACTACGAGTCGCAGAGCAACAGCGCCGGCGTCGCCGAAACCACCGTCACCTTCGAGCCGGGCACCAACCCCGACCTGGCGCAGGTGGATGTGCAGAACCGCATCAAGCGGGTGGAATCGCGCCTGCCGCAGGCCGTGGTCCAGCAGGGTCTGCAACTGGAACAGGCCAGCTCCAGCTTCCTGCTGATCTACGCGCTGACGTACAAGGACGCGGGCAAGGACCAGGTCGGCCTGGCCGACTACGCGGCCCGCAACATCAACAATGAAATCCGGCGCGTGCCGGGCGTGGGCCGGGTGCAGATGTTCGCGGCCGAGCGCGCGTTGCGCATCTGGATCGATCCGGCCAAGCTGGTCGGTTACGGCCTGTCGGTCGACGAGGTCAACAAGGCCATCGCCGCGCAGAACATGCAGGTTTCCGGCGGCTCCACCGGCGAGCAGCCCAGCCCGTCCGAGCAGGAAATCACCGCGAGCATCATGGTCGAGGGCCAGCTCAGCAGCATTCCGGAATTCGAGGCCATCGTGCTGCGCGCCAATCCGGACGGCTCCACCGTGCGCCTGGGCGACGTCGCCCGCGTCGAGATGGGACGCCAGGACTACCGCATGTCCAGCCGCCTGAACGGCCAGCCGGCCGCCGCCATGGGCGTGCAGTTGGCGCCCGGCGCCAACGCGCTGGAAACCGCCCAGGGCATCAAGACCCGCCTGGCCGAGCTGTCGAAGAATTTTCCCAGCGACGTGTCGTACAGCGTGCCGTTCGACACCTCCATCTTCGTGAAGGTGGCCATCTCCAAGGTGCTGATGACGCTGGCCGAGGCCGTCGTCCTGGTGTTCCTGGTGATGCTGCTGTTCCTGCAGAACCTGCGCTATACGCTGATTCCCACCATCGTGGTGCCGATCTGCCTGTTGGGCACGCTGGCGGTGATGCTGCCGTTGGGCTTCTCCGTCAACATGATGACCATGTTCGGCATGGTGCTGGCGATCGGCATCCTGGTGGACGACGCCATCGTGGTGGTCGAGAACGTCGAGCGCATCATGGCCGAGGAAGGCCTGTCGCCGAAGGACGCCACCATCAAGGCCATGGGCCAGATCAGCGGCGCTATCGTCGGCATCACGCTGGTGCTGGCCGCCGTGTTCCTGCCGCTAGCCTTCATGACCGGCTCGGTGGGCGTGATCTACCGCCAGTTCTCGGTGTCGCTGGCTGTGTCCATCCTGTTCTCGGGCTTCCTGGCGCTGACCCTGACGCCGGCGCTCAGCATCCTGCTGCTCAAGCCCATTGAAAAGGGTCATCACGAGAAGAAGGGCTTCTTCGGCTGGTTCAACCGCGTGTTCGCCCGCATGACCGACCGCTATTCGGCCACCAACGCGCGCCTGCTCGCACGCACCGGCCGCATGATGCTGCTGTACGCCGCGCTGGTGGGCGGGCTGGGCTATGTCTACACGAGCCTGCCGTCGGCCTTCCTGCCGACCGAGGACCAGGGCTACATGAACACCGACGTGCAGCTGCCGCCGGGCGCCACGCTGTCGCGCACGCTGGAAACGACCCAGCACCTGGAGCAGTACCTGGGCACGCGCCCGGCCGTTTCGGATGTGCTGACGGTGCAGGGCTTCAGCTTCTCCGGCCAGGGCCAGAACGCCGGCCTGGGCTTCGTGATGTTCAAGGACTGGGCCAAGCGCGACAAGAATGAATCGGCCATGGCCGAGGCCGACCAGGCCAACCAGAACCTGGCGCTGGTTCCCGATGGCACGCTGTTCTCGGTGGTGCCGCCCTCGGTCGAAGGCATGGGCAACTCCTCGGGCTTCGCGCTGCGCCTGCAGGACCGCGCCGGCCTGGGCCGCGAGGCCCTGCTGTCGGCCACCGAAACCCTGATCAAGAAGGTGTTCGAGAACCCGCAGATCTTCTCGTACATGATGGTCGAGGGGCTGTCCGACGCGCCGGCGCTGGACCTGCGCATCGACCGCAACAAGGCCGAGGCCCTGGGCGTGCCGTTCGACGCCATCAACTCGGCGCTGTCCACCGCCTTCGGCTCGGCGCTGATCAACGAGTTCCCCAACAAGGGCCGCATGCAGCGCGTGATCGTGCAGGCCCAGCCTGAAAGCCGCACCACGCCGGAATCGGTGGCCAAGCTCAACGTGCGCAACCGCGCCGGCGAACTGGTGCCGATGGAGTCCTTCAGTGAAATCGGCTGGAAGCACGCGCCGATCCAGCTGATCCGCTACAACGGCTACCCCAGCATCAAGCTGATCGGCGATGCGGCGGCCGGTGGCAGCACGGGCGTGGCGATGAAGGAAGTCGAGCGCCTGATCGGCGAACTGCCCCCGGGCATCGGCTACGAATGGACCGGCCTGTCGTTCCAGGAAAAGGCCACGGGCTCGCAGGCGCCCATGCTGCTGGCGCTGGCGCTGCTGGTGGTGTTCCTGGTGCTGGTCGCGCTGTACGAAAGCTGGAAGATTCCCGCGTCCGTGCTGCTGATCGTGCCGGTGGGCGCGCTGGGCGCGGTGGCGGCGGTGATCGTGGCCGGCATGCCCAACGACGTGTACTTCAAGGTGGGCCTGGTCACCATCATCGGCCTGGCCGCCAAGAACGCGATCCTGATCATCGAGTTCGCCAAGGATCTGCACGAGCAGGGCCGTTCGCTGAAGGAAGCCGCGATCGAGGCCGCGCGCCTGCGCTTCCGCCCCATCGTGATGACCTCGGTCGCCTTCATCCTGGGCGTGGTGCCGCTGGTCATCGCCACTGGCGCCGGCGCCACCAGCCAGCGCGCCATCGGCACCGGCGTGCTGGGCGGCATGCTCAGCGCCACCTTCCTGGGCGTGCTGTTCGTGCCGGTGTTCTTCGTCTGGACGCTGTCGCTGGCCAAGGGCCGCAAGTCCAAGGCGGACGCGGTCGCGGCCACGGAGGGCAAGGCATGAAGTTCATGAGCGTCTTCTCCATGTTGAACGCCAGCGACGCCGGCGGCTTCGCGATGGCCGCCGTGCTTAGCGCGCTGGGCCTGGCGGCGCTGTGCGCCGGCGGGTATGCGCTGACCGCGCGCCGCGAGGCGCCGGCCACGGCGGGCCACCCCACGACGAATCAAGGAAAGTGAACGATGAATTCCCTGCAAGATCTTTATCGGCGTTTCAAGCCGCTGGTCGCGGCGGCGGCGGTCCTGGCCGCGCTGTCGGGCTGCGCCATGGCGCCCACCTACGAACGCCCGGCCGCGCCCATCGCGCAGCAATGGAGCGTGGACGGCCAGGCGGCCGCCGCGTCCGATGCCGGCCCGTCGGCCGCCACGCTGGAATGGCGCGACTTCGTGACCGACCCGTCGCTGCGCGGGCTGATCGAGACGGCGCTGGCCAACAACCGGGACCTGCGCAAGACGCTGCTCAACGTCGAGGCGGCCCGCGCCATGTACCGCGTGCAGCGCGCCGACCGGCTGCCGACCATCGGCGCGCAGGCCAGCGGCACGCGCCAGCACAATCCCGCCGATCTGAACCCGAGCGGCAGGGCGGGCGTGCAGAGCGAGTGGCGCGCCGGCCTGGGCGTTACCGCTTTCGAGCTGGACCTGTTCGGGCGCGTGCGCAGCCTGTCGGAAGCCGCGCTGGAAGAGTATCTGGCCACCGAGAGCGGCGCGCGCAGCGCCCGCATCAGCCTGATCGCGGAAGTGATAGATGCCTACCTCGCGCGTGAAAGCGCCAGGGAACGCGGCCTGCACACCGAACGGACGCTGGCCTCGCGCGAGCAGTCGCTGCAGCTGATCGAGCGGCGCCGCGCCGAAGGCATCGGCAGCGCGCTGGACCTGGAACAGGCCAGGGGACTGACCGAGCAGGCCCGCGCCGACCTGGCGCGCATGGAGCGCGAGTTCCGCCAGTCCACCAACGCGCTGACGCTGCTGGCCGGCGTCAGCGACATGAGCCCGTATCTGGCGCCGCACGAGGGCGCCACGCCCATGCTGGTGCAGCAGCTGGCGGCGGGCACGCCGTCCGAGATGCTGGCCAACCGGCCGGACATCCTGGCCGCCGAGCATCGCCTGAAGGCACGCAACGCCGACATCGGCGCCGCGCGCGCCGCCTTCTTCCCGCGCATTTCGCTGACCGGCATGTTCGGCAGCGCCAGTTCGGACCTGTCGGATCTGTTCAAGGGCGGCCAGCGCGCCTGGTCCTTCGCGCCGCAGGTCACGCTGCCGATCTTCGACGCCGGCCGCAACCTGGCGAATCTGGACCTGGCCAAGCTGCGCAAGGACATGGCGGTGGCCGAGTACGAACAGTCCATCCAGACCGCGTTCCGCGAAGTCATGGACGCGCTGGCGGCCACCGACACGTTGCGCCGGCAGGAAGACGC
Source organism: Achromobacter sp. 413638 (assembly GCF_043119405.1). Lineage (NCBI taxonomy): Bacteria > Pseudomonadati > Pseudomonadota > Betaproteobacteria > Burkholderiales > Alcaligenaceae > Achromobacter > Achromobacter sp. 413638. Next base: position 82,325 of record NZ_JBICCO010000014.1, on the reverse strand, counting down.
GCAGCGCGCGCAGGCCGCCAGCAGCCAGGCGGCGCTGGCCCTGTCCGAGGCGCGCTATCGCGGCGGCGTGGACAACTATCTGCGCTACCTGGACGCGCAGCGCAGCGACTTCGCCAACCAGATCGCGCTGATCGAGGTCCGCACGGAACGCCAGGCCGCGCTGGCCTCGCTGTTCCGCGCCCTGGGCGGCGGCTGGCGCGGCGGGAACGACGACGTGGTGGCGCAGGCCGCAACTCGGCGTTGAGACAAGGGAGCCGCACATGGCCAGACGCAAGCAGGGCGAAGCCGGCGCGACGCGCGATGCGGTGCTCGATGCCGCCGAAAGCGGCTTCCGCCTGCGGGGCGGCGCCCACGCCTCGGTGGAGTCGATCGCGGCGCAGGCCGGCTGGTCGCGCGGCGCGGCGAGCTATCACTTCCGTGGCAAGGCCGAACTGCTGAGGGCGGTCCTGGCCCGGGGGCGCCTGCCGCTGCTGCAGGACCTGCGGCGTCTCGCGCTGGCGCCGGGACCCGTCGTCCCCGCGCTGCTGGCCTGCGCGCAGCGCTGGATGGAGGCGCTGCAGGGCGACCCGCATGCCCGGAACGTCTTCGGCATCCTGGCCTGGGCCTATGACTATGCGGATGACTACGCGGGCATACGCCGCGAGACGCTGGCCCTGGGACTGCGCGAGTTCCGCCTGCTGCGCGGGCTGCTGCGGCGGGCCGAGGCGGCGGGCGAACTGCGCCAGGGCCTGGACGGCCACGAGTGCGCCCGGCTGCTGGCCGCCTGGTGGCTGGGAGCGGCCGCCAGCTGCGTGGCGACGCCTTACCGCAGCGGCGTGGCCGCCAGGCCGCGGTACGCGCGTTCGCTGCGGGTGCTGCATGCGCTGATCGCACGGCCGGACCCGGCCGACGACGCGGCGCCTCCGGCCAATGGCGCGGGCGCGGGCCGGCGCAAGCCGGTCGTGAGACGTACCTTCTTTGGCGGCGCCAGGGCGGCGCCCGGCACGGCGCCGCGCTGACATGCTGTTCCTCACCGCAAGCTACCTGCTGATCTACGTGAACATCGCGGCCGCCGTGCGCCACGTGGGCGGGCGTCTGGACCGCCGCTCGATATGCCTGGGAGCCGGCCATGCGCTGGCGGGCGCGGCGGCCCTGTCGGGGCTGCTGCTCGGCGCCGAGGTGATCGGGCCGCCGGCCTGGGGCGGGCTGCTCCCGGATACGGGAAACCGGGCTCCCCTGGCGTATTTCGTTGCCGGCGCGTTGAGCGTCCTGCTCCTGGCGGCCTCGCTGCGGCGCCCGACCTTTGCCGCGGGCGGGCGCCGCCGCGCCGCGCCGGGCACGGGGCGCTTGTGGCTGGGGGCGATCGCCGGCGTCTATGTCTGCCTGGCCGTCGTGGACCATGCGACCTTCTTCCGCGACCCGAGCGCCACGCGCAAGGTCGCGCCCGCCCTGGCCGGCGAGCAGCGGGCCTGCGTGGGCGATGTGCTGCTGGTGCGCCTGGATGACGACGTTGCCGAGTATCGCTGCCCCACGTCGGTGCTGCTGGGACGGCACTATCGCGAGGTTTTCGCGCCGTGGCCCGGTTATGACGCCGGATCCAGCGTCGCGCTCAAGCGGCAGCTCGACCCGCCGGCGGCCGACGCCCTGCACTGACGACGGACTTTCCCATGGCCAAGATCCTGCTCATCGCCGGCGACCTGACGCAGTCCGACCGGATGGCGGCGTTTCTCGCGCAGCACGATTTCGACCCGGCGCAGGTCAGGCGCGGCGATCTGGCCGTCCAGGCGTTTCGTCGGCATTGCGCCGAGATCGTGGTGCTGGACGCGTCGCCGCCCGGCCGGGATGGGCTGAAAGTCTGCCGCGATCTGCGCGCCCTCTCGGCCGTGCCGATCCTGATGCTCTCCGATATCCGCAACGGCCAGGCGCAAGTCCAGGCCCTGGACGCGGGCGCCGACGACTATGTGGTGAGGCCCGTGTCGCCACATGTGCTGCTGGCGCGGATACGCGCGCTGTTGCGCCGGCGCAATCGGTCGCCGCTGGCGCCGCATCGGCTGGCATTCGGCGAACTGGTCATCGACTGCGAGCAACGCCTGGCCTGGCAGCGCGGCGCCGAGGTGGCCCTGACCACGATGGAATTCGAGGTGCTCTGGGCGCTGGCGAGCGAAGCGGGCAGGGTGCTGTCCCGGCAAGCGCTGATGCTGCGGCTGCGCGGCATCAGCAATTCCGACCAGCGCAGCAACATCGACGCCTGGGTGAGCCGGCTGCGCCGCAAGCTGGAAGCGGACTGGCATGCCTCGTCCCGCATCAAGACGATCCGGGGCGAGGGCTATCTGTTCGTGCCGGAGATCGAAGGCGGCTGAGCCCGGGACGTCAGGCCGGCTTGTCCGACGCCTCGTCCCGCTCGGGATTGCGGGACTGGCGCATCCGCGACAGCTGCACGTTCAGGCGCGGCATCGACGGTTCCAGCCCGGCCTGGTCCAGCCGGCGGCGCAGCCGCAGATTGAAGGCGCGCTGCACTTCCCATTGCCGCAGCGGCGCGGTCTTGAAGCGGAAGCGCAGCACGGCCTGGCCGTTGTCGAAGCTCTCCACGCCCTGCAGTTCCATGGGCGACCAGATGAAGGGATAGATCGTGGGGTCGCCGCGCAGCTCCGCCGCCACTTCGCGGACCAGGGCCACGGCGTCGTCGATCAGCATGGTGGCCGGCACCGGCCAGCGGAACATGGCGTAGCCGAACTCGCGCGAGTAGTTCTTGATGGTCTTGATCTGGCTGAACGGAATCGTGTGCACCACGCCGTCCAGGTCGCGCAGTCGCACGGTGCGGATGGTCAGCCCCTCGACCGTGCCCAGGTGGTTGCCCACATCCACGTAGTCGTCGATGGACAGGGAGTTCTCGATGATGATGAACAGGCCCGTGATCAGGTCCGTGACCAGCGACTGCGCGCCGAAGCCGATGGCCAGGCCGATGACGCCGGCGCCGGCCAGCAGCGGCGTGACGTTCATGCCCATGTTGGCCAGCGCCACGATGATGGCGATCACGGCGATGGTCGCCATGATGGTGTTGCGGATCAGCGGCAGCATGGTCAGCGCGCGGACATTGGCGCGGTTCTTGCCGCTGGTGCCCAGGGCGTGCTGCAAGGCAGTGTCCGTCAGGATCCAGATCAGCCAGGCCACCAGCATGGTGCCGACGAAGCTGGCCGCGCGCGGGCCGAATTGCGAACCGCCGCCCTCCATCAGGCCGGCCAGCGACATGCCCAGCACGCGCAGGCCGATTTCCACGAACAGCAGCAGGTTGGCGATGTAGAGCAGGGTGTAGCCGAAATACCTGAGCTGCCCCCGGTAGGCCATGCGCCGGTTGCCGTCGCGGCCGCCGCGCGCATAGGCGCGGCGGATGACGCCGCCGACGGCCATGCCCACGATCGCCACCAGCGCGCACAGCAGGGCCCGGCGCATGACCTGGCCGCTGTCGTCGGCGGCCGCCACCGTGCTGACCAGCGAGATGCCCACCAGCAGCAGGAACGGCACGAACCACAGCGGTCCGATCAGCCGCAGCAGCTCCTGCAGGCCGTGGCGCGTGGCGCGGCGCTCGCGCGGCTGGTTGCGGATCAGGTGGGTGATGGGGCGTCGAAAGCGCAGCACGAACAGCGCGCTCAGGAGCGCCGCCGTCACGTTGGCCAGCAGGCCCGCGAATTGCGAGACGCCGGGCCCGAACACGCTCATGATTTCCGGATCGTGCAGCGAATCGCCCAGCGCGGCCAGGCTGCCGATCAGCCACAGCGGCGGCAGCGCGCGCCGGTGCAGGATGTCCAGCGCCCGGGTGCGGTGCGGGCCGTCCAGCAGCGTCAGGCAGATCAGCGACAGCGACGAGAACAGCGCGCCGGCCAGCAGCACATAGGCCAGCACCAGCGCGCCGAGCTGTCCCACGGAATCGGGCATGGCGACGGACAGGTACAGCGTGATCACGAAGGCGATGGCCCAGGGCGCCAGCTGCACCGCCGCCATCCACAGCAGCTGCCTGGGCTGCGACCGGCTGGGCGGAGTACTGGCTGCCTCGCGGCGGCGTCCCAGGCGTCGGGTGATCCAGCGCAGGCCCAGCGCCAGGCCCGCCCAGATCGCCGTGACGATCAGGAAGTCCCGGATCAGCGACGGCCATTCGCGCCAGGCGGGCAGGCCGGTTGTGATCTCGGTCCGCGCCTGCCGGTACAGCGTGCTCCAGCGCGCCACCGGGCTGTTGGGGCCGTCGAGCTGTTTCTCCAGGCTTTCGGCGGCTTCCCGAATGAAGGCGAGGATGCCGCCCTGGGCTGTCTGCGTATCCTGCTTGGTGGCGTCGCGCAATTGCTTCAGGCGGTTCAGCAGTTCCGTGCGCGTCTTGTCGTTTTCCAGCGTCTGGATGACCTGGTCGAGCGATTGCTTCAGTTGCGCGTTGTCGACCGGTTTTTCGGCGCTGGCTCCGGTCAGCGCGCCCAGCGGGCCGGGCAGGGCGGCGGAGGCGGTCGTGGCGAGGTTCAGGCCCAGGACGAACAGGAACAGCGACAGGCAGTGTAAGAGGGCGGAACGGGTCCAGGCGCGCACGATTGCTTCCGTATTGATGATAGGGACAGGTTTTATCGGAGTATTGGATGGGCCGCAAGGGCGGCTCCGGCCCGCGCGCCGGACAATGCCAAGCCCAGGCTTGGAAAAAGGCGGCGGCGGGCCGACGCCGCCGCGCCCCACAGATCTTCACAGATGAACACAAGTCTCCCGCACAAATGCGCCGGGGCCGGACGCACAATGCGCTCAGTCATGGCCGGGGCGCGCGGGAACGCGGGCGGTCGCGGCCGACTTCTCCCGCTTACAGAGGATGCCCATCATGCCGACCTTACATCGTATGCAGACCCTTGCCGTCGCCGCCTTGCTCTGCGCGACGGCGGCCGTCTCGGCCGCGCCCGTCGCGCCCGAGGTTCCCCCGGACACGCCCAAGCCCGTCGTGGTGCGGACCGACGACGCGCCGCAAGGCGCGGCCGCGCCGGCCGCTTCGCGGGAAGGCTTGCGCATCGGGCTGTCGGATAGCGGCACCAAGCTGGTGCTGCCCTGGTTCGTCACGGAACTGACCGACGCGGTCAATCAGGGCAAGTCGGCCGGCGATACCGCCAAGGCGCTGGCGCAAGGCTTCTGAGGGAGCTTGCGGCGGGGACAGGTCTGGCCCCGCCGTCTTCAGGCAGGCCGCCGGTTTCCCGTGGCCGCTAGCTGGTCGGCCGGTGAGCCGGCCGTTCGCCGATCCGCTGCGAGAATCGCAACAGATAGCCGTCCGGATCCTGGACCAGGAACTGGCGCACGCCGATTTCAATCGCATCGCTGCGGTACCAGCGCTCCTGCTGTTCCCGATACAGAGGCCAGCCTGCGGCGGCCAGGCGCTCCAGCAGCGGTTCGACCGCTCGCACCGTGATCTCGAAGTTGATGCCACGGCCGCGCGGCCCTTCCAGCGGCGCGGTGATCCAGTTGTCGTCGCCGCGCACTTCCTCCAGCATGAATTGCGCGCCTTCCAGATCCAGGTAGACGAAGCCTTCATCTTCCCGGCGGTAGACGATTTCAAATCCACATAGATCCATCCAGAACGCCAGGCTGCGCGACAGGTCGCTCACCAGCAGTTCGGGCACCATGCGGGCGCGGCATCGTTCGGTCATGACGGCTGTCTCCTTGCATCAGCGCTGCCATTGAACCACGCGGGGACGTCGACCCCGCCCCGCAGGCATCCGGGTCACGTTCCGTTCATGACGGCTTGTCGGCGGATCGGGGGGAAAGATCTGGATGGCCAGCGGTCACGGCCGGGGCCGGCGTAGCGCGCGCAGGACGGATTCTAGCGCGATGCGCAGGCGCGCGTGGACGCCGCCGTCTTCCAGGTAGCGCAGGCCGGCGGCGGTATAGCTGCCCGGCGCGGCGACGTCCCGGGAGATCGCGCGCGGCCGCAGGTCCGGCCTGGCCAGGCACAGTTCGGCGGCGCCGCGCGCGTGATGCAGCACGGCGGTCCGCGCCGCCTCCGGCGCAAGGCCCTGCGCCTCCAGGCCGCTGATCAGGCTGTCGAACAACGAGTAGAACCATCCGTGCGCGCAGGTGGCGGCCGTCAACGCGTCGAACGCGGCCTCATCGGCGGCGACGATGACCTGACCCAGCGCGGACAGCAAGGCTTGCGCCCGCGTGTCGCCGGGATAGAGCGGAATCGCGCCCACGCCGGCCTCGACCGAAATGCCGGGCATGAAGCGCCGCACGGAGACGTCGCCGCCTAGCAGGGCGGCAAGGTCGGCGACGCTGGCGGCGGCCACGGCGGACAGGACCAGGTGGCGGGCGGTCAGCGGCAGGTCCGCCGCCGCGCCAGGCAGGTCCGCCGGCCGGCAGGCCAGGATGATCTGCCGGCAGCGGGATGCCAGCCCGGCCTTGTCGGGCGCGATCTCGCAGCCCCAGTCCCGCGTCAGTTCGAGGGCGATGCCGCGGCTCCTGGGCAGAAGCAGGATGGGGCGGTCGACGCCGGCGCGGCGCAGTCCCTTGACCAGATGGGCGGCGAGCTGGCCCACGCCCAGGATGCCCAGGGGGGCGTCGGTGTCAGCATTCATGGGCATCCTCATGGCGCTTCCAGGACAGGTAGGCATTCAGCGCCGGCCGCAACAGCGGCTGCGGCGGGACGCGGGCGGGCTGGCGCCAACCGCCCGGCGCCAGCCCGTCCGTGGGCAGGCCCAGCGTGATGCGCGCCGCCAGCATGCCGTTGAATGTGCCTCGCACCGTACCCAGTCCGTTCTGGCAGCAGGCGGTGACGACCCCGGTCTCGACCTCGGCCACCGCGGAGCCGGCGTTGGTGGACAGGCATAGCCGCCCCGCCCAGGAGTGTGACAGCGTCACATCCTTCAGGACGGGATAGCGGCGTTGGATGCCGATGCGGTGTTCCCGCTGCGCGCGGGCCAGCAGCCTGGCGGAGGCCGCTCCTAGCCCCGTGGCCTTGAACAGGCTGCGGAAAAAGAGTCGGTCGCCGCCGTAGAGGGCGCCGCGCACCCGCCGCACGGTGGAGCCGTGCGGCGCGGCGGGCGTGAGGGACCAGGCCGCCTCGCCGCCCAGCGCGCGCGCCTGGCCGGCGGATAGCGGCGCCGTGATGGACGCGAAGGTGGTGATGTCCATCAGCTGGCGTCGGTAGTGGCCGAAGGCGCGCACATGACCGTTGGTAGCCAGGATGATCCTGCCGGCGCGGATCGTCCCCGCCGCCGTGCGCGCGGCGAGGCCGGGCACGTACTCCAGCGCCAGCACCGGCGTGCATTCCAGCACGCGCACGCCATCGCGCCACAGGCCGAGCGCCAGGCTCTTGATGTAGGCGGCCGGCTGGATCATGACCGTGCCGGGTGTATGCACGCCGCCTGTGTAGTACGGACTTCCCGTGATCCGGGCGAGATCGTCGCCGTCCAGTTCGGTGCAGGGTTCACCCAGCTTGCGCAGATGGGCCGCGTAGCGCCTGGCCAGCGCCAGGCTGCGCTCGGAGCAAGCCGCGTTGATCTTGCCGCTCCGGACCATGATGCCTTGCTCGAAGTCGTAATCGGCCGCCGCCGCCAGGGCGAAATCGATGGCAAGGCGGTTCTCGCGCATCGTCTGCCGGTCGGCATGGGCTTCACCGGCGTAGTCGTCGGAGCCCAGGTCGTGGGTGACGTCGATCATGAAGCCGGCATTGCGCCCGGCGGCGCCTTGCCCGACGCGCAAGGCCTCCAGCACGATGATGCGGGCGCCGGGCTGGTCCAGCCGCAGCGCGCGCGCCGCCGACAGGCCTGCGTAGCCCGCTCCGATCACCAGGAAATCACAGGACTCGTCCCGTTCCAGGCTGGGAAACAGGCGCTGCGGGCGGAAACAGGCGTCCCAGGCGCTGAGACCCGTTTCGCCGGGCAAGGCCGTCACGACGGCGCTCATGCGCCGTCCCGCTGGCGGCACACATAGAGCCCGCGGCGTGACGACAGACCGACCGGATCGAAGACGCATTCGAGGCCGGCGTGTTCGAAGGCGTCGCGGTAGTCCTCGTTCGAGAACAGGCTCATCCGATGCTCTTCGACGAAGTAGCGCACATCGTCCGGCCCGCCGGCCAGGTAGTGCAGCCACAAGGTCAGCTTGTCGCCGTCCACGCGGTGGCGCGCGATGCGGGCGATTTCCAGGCCGTCCGCGCAGACCAGCTGGGAGGACTGGAACGCGCCGAGCTGCTGGGCCGAGAGCCAGGGCTCCACCACGATGACGCCGCCCGGCGCCAGGTGATCGCTGAAGGTGTGCATCGTCCGGCGCAGGGCATCCGCGTCGGGCAGGTAGCCGATGGAGCTGAACAGGCAGACGATGGCGTCGTAGGAGGCGTCGAGCGAGAAGTCCTCCATGGAGTGCAGGTGGTAGGCGCCGGGCCGGGGGCGTCCGGCGGTCTTGCGCCGAGCGATCTCCAGGAAGGTCGCGTTGTTGTCCAGCCCGTCGACCTGATAGCGCGGATCGAAGTGCAGGCCGTGCTCGTGGCTGCCGCAGGCCACGTCCAGCACGCGGTCCGCCCGCGGGCAGTGCCGGGCAATCAGCGCCTGCAGCGCCGCGACATCGTCGCGGTACGGGCGCTGGCTGTAGAAGGCGTCGTAATAGCGGGCGCTCAGCTCAAACTGTTCGTTCATGGGAGGCTTCCGTCTTGGTTCGATCAGGATTGGGAGCGGTCGTCAGCAGGCCGGCCATGGCCACGGTCCCGGCGGCTAGGACGGCGTATACCGCGCCCAGCGAGCCGCCGTTGTCGGCCCAGGTGCCGATCGACCAATTGGCCAGGCCGCTGGCCAGGCCGAAGGCCGCCAGGCCCATCGCGTCGATGCGCATCGTTTCGGCGGGCGCGAAGAAAAAGCTGATGTACGCCGCGATCAGGCCCCAGAACGGATTCAGCGCGATGCCGTGTCCGATGCCGGCCAGCGAGATGTAGGAGGAACTGGGTGCGAAGGAAAGGAAGGCGCAGGCCACGGCGAACGCCAGGAATATGACGGCGATGATCTTGCGGTAGTCGTAACGGTCGGCAAAGCTGCCGATGCAGAGGCCTGACAGCGCGCCGGTAATGCCCAGCACTTGCCAGACCGCGCTGGACACGGCCTCCGGCCGCCCGATTTCATTGGTGAGATAGGCGCTCAGGTAGGTGGTGAACGGCACGGCCGTGGCACCCAGCAGGCCGGACAGGGCGATGGCCAGGCTGGCCACGCGCGGCTGCCTGCCGGCCCAGCGTGGCACGGGGGGCGTGGCGGGCGCCGCGCGCGCGGATGCGCTGGCGGCTTCCTCCTTCATCAGCGGCAGCAGCACAGCCAATCCCACCAGGGTGAAGGCCGCGCCTACACTCCAGAACCAGTCCGGCGGCATCAACTTCGTGCCGTATCCGGTCATCAGGCCGATCGTCAGCATGCCCCATGATCCGCCGCTGGCGCCCAGCGTCAGTATCAGCGCGCGCCGCTGGATCCTCGCCAGCCCGTTCACGAAGCCCACCGCGCTGCTCCAACTGACGGCGGAAGCCATGCCCAGCGGGATGAACGCCGCCAGCATGGCATACGGACCGGGAGCCAGCGGCAGCAGCGCCAGCAGCATCGCGCAGCACGATACCGACAGCACGAACCAGCGTTTCGCCGGCAGGCGGCGGCCGAAGGCGCCGAGCAGCAACGCGCCCGTCATGTAGGCAGTATTGAGCGTGGCCGAGGCCATGCCGGCAAAGGTGTAGTCAAAACCATGGCGGGCCTGCAGCGTGGGCAAGATGGCGCCGAACAGAAACAGGCCATAGCCGTGCGTGCCCATCATCACCAGGGCGATGCCCAGCGGAAGCGAGATCTTCATGACGCGCCCGCCGCTCTGTCGCGCACAAGGTTCGCTACCACGGCCAGCATGAAGTCCAGCGTGCGTCCATCCTTGTCCTCGGAAGGATTGAACTCCGAAATTTCCAGGCCCACGCAGCGGCGGTCGCGCAGCAGGCGGCGAAGGCCGGGAAGCAGCGCGTCGCTGCGCAGCCCGTTCGGGGAAGGCGTGCTGACCCCGGGGGCATCGCCGGGTTCGATGCCGTCCAGGTCCAGTGTGACGCCGAAGCCGGCGGGCGCGCGTCCGACGATCTCCAGCGCGTCGTCCAGAACGCGTTCCAGCCCTCGGGACCGGACCTCACCCATATAGAAGACGCGCACGTCCAGCGTGCGCAGCAGGGCCGCTTCCTCCGGCTCGAAATCGCGGGTCCCGATCAGGCAGACGCGATCCGGGCGCAGCTTGGCACGCGGCGACAGCAGGCCCGTCAGGCCCGGATCGCCATGGCCGAGCAATGCCGCCAGGGGCATGCCGTGTACATAGCCATTGGGGCTGGTGAAGGGCGTGTGGCTGTCCATGTGCGCGTCTATCCACACCAGTCCGATATCGCCGCGCGGCTGATGCGCCTGCGCGATGCCTGACCAGTAGCCGGCCGCGGCTGAGTGGTCGCCGCCGATCAGCACTGGAAAGCCTCCGCGCAGGGCTGCGGCGCGAGCATCGGCCGCGAGGCCCGCGGCCAGGCCGGTGACGGCCCGTAGGGCCTCCTGGGGGCCGATCTGGGAAAAGGGGCGGCTGTCTTCGATCCAGCTGTCCCAGCTGATGTCGCGGGCGAGCGCCGGCAGTGTCGACAGCGCCTCGCGGAAGACCGATGGGCCATCGCGGCTGCCGGCGAACTGGCCCGCGATGCCGCAGGCGTAGGCCAGCATCCGCAGCGCGGGCGCGTCAAAGACGGGTGAGTTCATGGGCAAAGACATGCAGAAATTCCTCGACCAGGGCAGGGGGGATGTTGAGGGGCGGGGCCAGGCGGATGGTGTGCTCATCCACGTTTTTGCACAGCACGCCGCGCTCGAGCAGCGCATGGGCCAGGCGCCCGGCGGGGGCGTCGGCGCCGGCCAGCTCCACGCCGATCATCAGGCCGCGGCCGCGCACGTCGCGCAGCGCGTCGCCAGCGACGGCCTGCAAGCCGGCCTTCAGCGCGCCGCCGGTTTCCCGGGACCGTTGGCAAAGCTGTTCGTCTTCCATCACACAGAGCGCTTCGTGGCCCACCGCAGCCGCCAGAGGATAGCCGCCGAACGTGCTGCCGTGGTCTCCCGGGCGGAACACGTCCATCACGTCGCGCCGCGCCAGGAACAGGGAAACCGGGACCATGCCGCCGCCCAGCGCCTTGCCAAGCACAACGCCGTCGGGACGCGCATCGTCCTCCTGGCACGCGAGCACGTGGCCGGCGCGTCCCAGTCCGGTCTGTATCTCGTCGGCGATGAAGAGCACGTTGTGGCGGCGGCACAGGTCCGCGCATGCCCGCAGATAGCCCGGCGGCGGCACGATGATGCCGGCCTCGCCCTGGATGGGCTCGACCAGGAATGCCGCGGTGTGTGGCCCGATGGCCGCCGCCAGCGCATCGGCGTCGCCGAACGGGATGTTCCTGAATCCGCCCAGGTACGGTCCGTAGCCCGCGCGCGCCCGGTCGGAAGAGGACATGGAAATGACGCCCGTGGTCCTGCCGTGGAAATTGCGCGCGCAGCAGATGATCTCGGCCTTGCCGTCGGGCACGCCCTTGACCTCGTAGGCCCATTTCCGCGCGGCCTTCAACGCGGTTTCCACCGCTTCGGCGCCGGAGTTCATGGGCAGGGCGCGATCCATGCCGGTGGTTTCGCAGGCCTTCTGCAGGAACGCCCCGAGCTTGTCGTTATGGAATGCCCGCGAGACGACGCCAAGCGTGCAGGCCTGCTCGGTCAGGGCTCGCACGATACGGGGATGGCAGTGCCCGAGATTGGCGGCCGAGTAGGCGCCCATGAAGTCCAGGTAACGCTTGCCTTCAATGTCCCAGGCTTCGGCGCCCAGGCCCCTGGACAGGACGACGGGCAGGCTGGCGTAGTTGTCCGCGCTCCAGCGCTTTTCCTGGGCGATGCATTGATCGGCGCGGCGCACGTCAAGCGCTCCTGCGGACGGCGTGGACCGTCTCGCGGTAGCTGCGGATGCTGCTGTCCAGCATGTCCAGGCCCTGGGCGATCCTGTCGCGCTCCTGTCCGAGCGGGATGCGGATGGATTGCGAGCGCATGCCGGAGTAGTTCCGGGAGGTGGCCAGGATCAGCCCGTAGCGCGCCAGCGCGAAATCGGCGAAGGCCTCGACGTCATCGACATCGCTGTGGGCCATCACCTGCGTGCCGGCCGAGCAGGTCTCGAACTCCAGCCCTGGAATCGCGCGCAGCATGTCGAACACGGCGCCGCGCGCTGCGTCCACATGGGCGACTAGCGGTCCGTTGCTGCGGGATACGATCTCGGCGGCACGCACCTGGGCGTCGGAGCAGACGGCGACGCATTCGCGTTCGAGGTCTCCGGTCAGCTGGGCGACGTCCTTGGCGGCCGCGACGATCCAGCCGATCCGCAAGCCGGGGGCGCCGAAATTCTTGCTGACCGAATTGAGAACGGCGACATGCTCGCAGTCGGGCTGGCGCGGCAGGTGGCAGCACTGGCCGTCAAAGACGAAATCCTCATACACCGCGTCGACGATGACGCGTGCGCCGTGCATGCCGGCGCGGTCGATGAGCGCCTGCAGGGAGGCGGCCGGCAGGACCGAGCCGGTGGGATTATGAGGGGTGTTCACGTAGATGGCGGCCACGTCGTCCGACAGCGTGCTGCTCATCCAGTCGACCAGGTCGGTGCCGACGGGGCAGTGCCTGACGATGTAGCCGCGCGCCTGCATCAGGGCGGTTATGCCGATGAAGGCCGGCGATTGGCAAAGGATCGTTGGCCGCCGAGGATCCAGCAGACCCAGCAGCAGGGACAGGCCTTGCGTGGCGCCGTTGGTGACGAGGATGTTCCGGGTCGTCAGCGTGCCGTCCTCCTCGCCCGCCCGCGCGTTCTCGCGCTCTAGCAGAAGCCGCAGCAGCGTTTCGTCGCCCTCGGCCGGGGCGTAGTGGAAGATGTCCGGCTGCGCGCGTTCGTGCAGCTCGGGCCGGAAGCGCGCCGGCCAGACCGGCACATTCTCGACCAGGTTGATGGCCCGTATCCGGTTCCGGCTGGCGTAGGCCAGGCGCTGCGACAGGAACGACAGCGGCGAGTGTTCGCTGGTGATCCGCATGTCAGCTCCTTCTCTTGAGCAGGTAGCCGATCTCGAGCCGGGTGGAGTCCACTGCTTCGTCCGGATAGTCATGGTTGACGATCTTCAGACCGGCTTCCTCGTACAGGCTTTGCCACCAGGCATCGGTCATGAGCCGCTGCTCGGTGAATTCGTGGATCAGGTAGTACGGGTTGTAGTAGGCCTTGGCCAGCCCGTGTTCCATGATGGTCGGATTGGCGGCCTGGTTGTCCACCTCGATGACGATCAGGTTTATCGCCGGATAGCGGGCGGTCACGGTCTTCAGGAAGTCGATGACGCCGGCCTTGCCTTCCTGGCCCAGGATCTCATGCAGCACGAAACCCAGCACCATGACGTCCGGCTTCAGGTCTTCCTTGCCTTCCAGGAAGTCGCGCACGCTCTTGTTGATGACCTTGATGCGGTCGGACAGTCCTTCCGCGGCGATGATGCGTTCCGCCGAGAGACAGGCATCGCGGCTGGGCTCAACGCCATAGGCGCGCAGTTGCGGCATGGTCTTGCAGAATTCGACCAGGTACATGGCGTTGCCGCAGCCCAGGTCCAGCAGCGTCCTGGCTGGCGTGTCCATCTTTGCCATCAGGCGCTGGGTAAGTGGAATCGCGTCGTAATGGCTGATGCCGCAGCTGCCGATGCCGACCTTGCCGACGTCCCGCGTGGCCCACTTGCCTTGGCCTTTCAGGCACTCGCCCACCTGGACGAAGGTCTCGGTGTAGCCGCCGACCAGCATGGTGTACCAGGCCGAATATCGGCCCAGCAGGCGCGCCTTGTCGGTCAGGGCATACACGCCCTTGTCGTGCGAGACGATGTTCTCGTTGCGCAGGTAGCCCAGCAGGCCGCCGAGTCGGGCGCGCTCGAGGTCCAGGCTGCGCGACAGCGTGTCCAGATCGCATTCTCCCGCTTCCAGCTTTCGGTAGACGCCGGTCTCGAAGAAGTGGTTGACGCAGATGGCCAGCGTCATCTGGCGGATGGGTTCCAGCGCGGCAACAAGATCTTGCTCGATGTTCATCATGGAGGTCCTTGATAGGTAGGGACGTGATGGGATAGGCGCCGCAGGCGCCGTTGTGCCAGGCATGCCGCGCCGAGGGCGCGGCGCGGTCAGTTCAAGAGCAGGCGGCCGTCTTCATCCACCGGCTTCCACTCTTCCTTGAGCTCGGTATTGCCATCGGCGCAGGAGATGAGTCCGGGGTAGAACACCCGCTTGCCGCGTTCGTAGTCGCCGCCGTAGGGATTGGCGACGCTGCCGAACCAGCGTTCGTCGCGCTGGTCGTCCCGCAGCTGATAGCGGGTGTCGGAACTCAGGCGGCAACGGCCGCCGGGGTGGTTGTTGTCCAGCGCGCCATGCACCATGTGGCCGCTGAAGCACAGGACGTCGCCTGGCTCGAAATGGGTCGAGAGCCAGCGTCCGCCCAGCCGCGCCTGGAGCGCGACGGGGTCGCGTTCCAGCCAGCCCAGGCGTTGCTTCGCCGCGTCGGTGGCGAAGTATCCATCCAGCGCCGCGTGGCGATGGCTGTTTTCCAGGATGATCAGGGGGCCGTTCTCCAGCGGCACGTCGCCCAGCGGAATCCACGAGGTCCAGACGCGCCGCGTGCCGCGGCCGATGTATGGGATGTCGGCATGTATGCCACAGCCTTCACCGGTTCGCATCATGCGGGGCCAGCGGAAGTCGAAAGGCACGACGGGGCCGCCCATCAGGTCGGCATACAGCGCCAGCAGGTTGGGGTGGAGTACCACGCGTTCATAGCACGCGCCGGTGCGCAGCGAGGTGACGAAGGCATCCAAGTTGATCTGGGTGATGTAGCTGGAGCCGCGCAGCACGCCGTCCATGACGTCGTGGCGGGTGTTGTCGATTTCGCCGACGGTGGCGTATTTCAGCAGGATCTCCCGCCGCGCCTCCAGGACCGTGGAAGGCGGTATGAGTCGCCGGATGAACAGGTAGCCGTTTTCCTCGGCCCGCCGTTTCAGCGCGATCGGGTCGCGCAAGAGATCGTTGGATGCCTGCAGTTCGCCAAAGTAGCTGGCCTGGGCATCCACCGGATGCCCGTTGCAGGTCAGAGCTTGACTAGCCATTGTGCCCACTCTCCTCTTAATTGAAGCCGGATTAAGGAGGAACGGAGGCCCGCACGCATTGACACCATACGGCTTCTGCCGCCAGTCGTGCAGATCGTCCCGGGTAGCGCGTTGGAAATCAAGGTCCATTAAGTGGACCATTCTTTTGTTCTATTTGTCTTAATTCTGGCTCAATTAATCTCAAAGTCAACAATTTATTTTTGTTGGTCTATATTGTGGACTTTGAGAGGGTTGGGGCGCGCTGGCGCGCGCCTATTGTGCTGTCC
This sequence comes from Achromobacter sp. 413638, assembly GCF_043119405.1. NCBI lineage: Bacteria > Pseudomonadati > Pseudomonadota > Betaproteobacteria > Burkholderiales > Alcaligenaceae > Achromobacter > Achromobacter sp. 413638. The sequence continues at coordinate 66,920 of NZ_JBICCO010000014.1, read as the reverse complement.
CGCAAATGCGCCCGCACGAAATCCACACCTAGCCGCCATGGCGTCGTTGCAAATCCTCGTGGACCCTGCGGGTATCACTGCGGTTTGCGCCTAGCCATGACATCCATGGATGAATTTCGTCATGAGGACGTACTTACGGGACAGCACACTAGCAGGACAGGTCGAGATCCAAGACCTCGTCCGCCTGCCGCAACCAGCACGCGACGGCGATGGGGCCGTCGGGCCGGCAGCAGCAGGGCAGCACCTCGCCCGGCGCGACGAAGGCCAGCGGTGCCGTCGTGTACGACACTTTGCCGGCCTCCAGCTTCAGCCGGCACGTGCCGCAGTAGCCGCTGCGGCACTGGTACTCGACATCGTGCCCGGTGCGCTCCAGGCCCTCCAGCAGCGTCTCGCCCTCTTGCAGGCGGAACGTGGCGTCGGACGTGGAGACGGTCGTCACAGCTCGATGTCGCTCAGGTCGTCGGGCGATACCTGGGCGTCGATCTGGCCGACCAGGTAGGAGCTCAGTTCCACTTCCTGCGGCGCGACCTGCACGGTGTCCGAGGACAGCCAGGTGTTGATCCACGGGATCGGGTTGTGCTTGACCTGGGCGAAGGCCGGCGCCAGGCCCACGGCCGTCATGCGCAGGTTGGTGATGTACTCGACGTACTGGCTCAGGATGTCCTTGTTCAGGCCGATCATGGAGCCGTCGCGGAACAGGTACTCGGCCCAGAGCTTTTCCTGGGTGGCGGCGCGCTTGAACATCTCGAAGCATTCCTGCTCGGTCTCGCGCGCGATCTTGGCGAAGTCCGGGTCGTCCTGGCCCGAGCGCATGATGTTCAGCAGGTGCTGCGTGCCGGTCAGGTGCAGCGCCTCGTCGCGGGCGATCAGGCGGATGATCTTGGCGTTGCCTTCCATCAGCTTGCGTTCCGCGAAGGCGAACGAGCAGGCGAAGCTGACGTAGAAGCGGATGGCTTCCAGGATGTTCACGCTCATCAGGCACAGATACGTCTTCTTCTTCAGCTCGTATTCCGAGATGCGATGCGTCTTGCCGTTGATGACGTGCTCGCCCACGCCCAGCTGCGCGTACAGCATGGACGGGCCGATCAGGTCGTCGTAGTACGAGGCGATGTCGGCCGCGCGCAGCCGGATGTTCTCGTTGCTGACGATGTCGTCGAAGATCACCGAGGGATCGGGGACGATGTTGCGGATGATGTGCGTGTACGAGCGCGAGTGGATCGTCTCCGAGAACGCCCAGGTCTCGATCCAGGTCTCCAGCTCGGGCAGCGACACCAGCGGCAGGAAGGCGACGTTGGGGCTGCGGCCTTGGATCGAATCCAGCAGCGTCTGGTACTTCAGGTTGCTGATGAAGATGTGCTTCTCATGCTCGGGCAGACCCTGGTAGTCCAGGCGGTCCTGCGAGATGTCGACCTCTTCGGGCCGCCAGAAGAACGACAGCTGCTTCTCGATCAGCTTCTCGAAGATCGCGTATTTCTGCTGGTCGTAGCGCGCGACGTTGACCGGCTGGCCGAAGAACATCGGTTCGGTCAACGGGTTGTTGCTGGTCTGGGAAAAAATGCTGTAAGCCATGATGCGGATGTCTTCGTCAGATCTTGCAGGCGCCGCCGGCGCAGCCGTCGTCCTGCACTTCGCCGTGCGCATCGTCGGCGCCGTCGCGGGTGTTGTGGTAGTACAGGGTCTTCAGGCCGTACTTGTAGGCCAGCAGCAGGTCCTTGAGCAGCTGCTTCATCGGCACGCGGCCGCCTTCGTAGCGCTGCGGGTCGTAGTTGGTGTTGGCCGAGATCGACTGGTCGACGAACTTCTGCATGATGCCGACCAGCTTCAGGTAGGACTCATTGCCGGACATCTGCCACAGCAGTTCGTACTTGTCCTTCAGGCGCTCGAATTCCGGCACCACCTGGCGCAGGATGCCGTCCTTGGACTGCTTGACCGACACCAGGCCGCGCGGCGGTTCGATGCCGTTGGTGGCGTTGGCGATCTGGCTGGACGTTTCCGAGGGCATCAGCGCCGTCAGCGTGGAGTTGCGCAGGCCGTGCTCGCGGATGTCGGCGCGCAGCGCTTCCCAGTCCAGGCGCAGCGGTTCGGCGCAGATGCCGTCCACGTCCTTCTTGTAGCTGTCGATCGGCAGCACGCCGGCGCTGTAGGTGGTTTCGTTGAAACCCGAGCAGGGGCCGAACTCGCGCGCCAGCTGCGACGAGGCCTTCAGCAGGTAGTACTGGATGGCTTCGAAGGTGCGGTGCGTCAGGCCCAGCGCGGCCGGTTCGGAATAACGCGTGCTGTGCTTGGCCAGGTAGTAGGCGTAGTTGATCACGCCCACGCCCAGCGGGCGGCGCTTCATGGTGGCGGCGCGCGCCGCCGGGATCGGGTAGCCCTGGTAGTCGAGCAGCGCGTCGAGCGCGCGCACGGCCAGGTCGGCCAGGCCTTCCAGTTCGTCCAGCGTTTCCAGCGCGCCCAGGTTGAAGGCCGACAGCGTGCACAGCGCGATTTCGCCGTCCGGGCCGTTGACATCGCTCAGCGCCTTGGTCGGCAGCGCGATTTCCATGCACAGGTTCGACTGGCGCACCGGCGCGACCTGGGGATCGAACGGGCTGTGCGTGTTGCAGTGGTCGACGTTCTGGATGTAGATGCGGCCGGTGCTGGCGCGCTCCTGCATCATCAGCGAGAACAGTTCCACGGCCGGCAGGCTGCGCTTGCGGATGGCGGGATCCTGCTCGTATTGCAGGTACAGGCGCTCGAACTCGTCCTGGTCGGCGAAGAAGGCTTCGTACAGGCCCGGGGTGTCGTGCGGCGAGAACAGCGTGATGTCCTGCGACTTGATCAGGCGCTGGTACAGCAGGCGGTTGACCTGTACGCCGTAGTCCAGGTGACGGATGCGGTTTTCCTCGACGCCGCGGTTGTTCTTGAGCACCAGCAGCGATTCGACTTCCAGGTGCCACAGCGGGTAGAACAGGGTGGCCGCGCCGCCGCGCACGCCGCCTTGCGAGCACGACTTGACCGCCGCCTGGAACATCTTGAAGAAGGGCAGGCAGCCGGTGTGCAGCGCTTCGCCGCCACGGATCTCGCTGCCCAGGGCGCGGATGCGGCCGCCGTTGATGCCGATGCCGGCGCGCTGCGACACGTACTTGACGATGGCGCTGGTGGTGGCGTTGACGCTGTCCAGATCGTCGTCGCATTCGATCAGCACGCAGGAGCTGAACTGGCGCATCGGCGTGCGCACGCCCGCCATGATGGGCGTGGGCAGCGAGATCTTGAAGCGCGACACCGCGTCGTAGAAACGCTTGACGTAGCCCAGGCGCGTCTGCGCGGGGTACTTCGCGAACAGGCACATCGCCACCAGCAGGTACAGGAACTGCGGGCTTTCGTAGATGCGCTTGGTGACGCGGTTCTGGATCAGGTACTTGCCCTCCATCTGCTTGACAGCGGCGTAGGCGAAGTTCATGTCGCGCCAGTGGTTGATGTAGCCGTTCAGCTCGTCGAATTCCTCGCGGCTGTAGTCGGCCAGCAGGTGCGCGTCGTACTTGCCCTGTTCGGTCAGGTTGCGCACATGGTCGTACAGGTGCGGCGGCTCGAACTGGCCGTAGGCGATCTTGCGCAGGTGGAAGATCGCCAGGCGCGCGGCCAGGTACTGGTAGTTGGGCGTTTCCTCGGAAATCAGGTCCGCGGCGGACTTGATGATGGTCTCGTGGATGGCGTCGGTGCGGATGCCGTCGTAGAACTGGATATGCGAACGCATTTCCACCTGCGACACCGAGACGTTCTCCAGGCCGTTGGCGGCCCAGTCGATGACGCGGTGGATCTTGTCCAGATCGATGGGCTCCATACGCCCATCACGCTTGGTGACCATCATTGCTGCTTGTTTTTCCATGGCGGACTGCATAGCTCCTGCGGCTGGGAAAGGACGAGCGACGTCCTTCCGAGTGATCGGAATGTTCGGGTTCGAGATTGGGGCCGACCGCCAGGGCTGGCGGGGCATGTGCCGTCGCTCGGAAGCCCGTGCCGGATGGCGGCGGGGCTATCGAGGCGGCTGGAGTGACAACACTATAGGTAGTGTATCACTGGTTTGGGTCGACTAGATCTTGTGCTTTATCAAGACCCGTGCATTTGTAGGGATATACGGGTGGATCGGGCCGGAAACGCGTACCCTCCGGCCGCCCGGCAGGGGTTCCGGGCGATTCAGAGGGCCGCCTGCCGCATCCGCCGCGACAGGGCGGCGGCGGTTTCCTTGCGCTCGCTGTAGCGGTCCACCAGATAGGGGGCCGCGTCGCGCGTGAGCAGGGTGAACTTGACCAGTTCCTCGACCACGTCGACGATCCGGTCGTAGTACGGCGAGGGCTTCATGCGCCCGTCCTCGTCGAACTCCTGGTAAGCCTTGGCCACCGAGGACTGGTTGGGGATCGTCAGCATGCGCATCCAGCGCCCCAGCACCCGCATCTGGTTGACGGCGTTGAAGGACTGCGAGCCTCCCGACACCTGCATGACGGCCAGCGTCTTGCCCTGCGTCGGGCGCACGGCGCCCACCGAGAGCGGAATCCAGTCGATCTGCGTCTTCATCAGGCCGGTCATCGCGCCATGGCGTTCCGGCGAGCTCCAGACCATGCCTTCCGCCCATTGCACCAGCGCGTGCAGCTCGCGCACCTTGGGGTGGTCCTCGCCAGCGTCATCGACCAGCGGCAGGCCGGACGGATTGTACAGGCGGGTTTCGCCGCCCAGCGCCTGGATCAGGCGCGCGGCTTCCTCGGCGGCCAGGCGGCTGTACGAGCGCTCGCGCAGGGAGCCGTACAGCAGCAGGAAGCGCGGCGGATGCGTGGCCCGCGCGGGGGCGAACAGCGCGGCCGGATCCGGCCGCTGGAACAGCGTGGAATCGAGGTTGGGCAGATCGGCGGGGATCTCAGACATGCTTTTTGCTCACTTATTGCTCAATTTCTTGCTTGCGACTTGCGCGCCGTCGATAGCGGATGTTTCGCCGTCTTGGCGGGGCCGGGCGGCGGGACGCTGGCGACCTCGCAGACCGCGCCCTGGCAGCAGTGCTCGGTCAGATAGCCCAGCAGGCCGCTCATGCGCGCGAAGTCGGCGCGGTAGATCAGGTTGCGGCCCTGCTGTTCGACGCTGACCAGTCCGGCATGCGACAGCTCCTTCAGGTGGAAGGACAGCGCATTGCGGGCGACGTCGAGTTGCCCGGCCATGACGCTGGGCGTGAGGCCGTCCGGGCCGGCGACCACCAGGGCGCGGAACACGCGCAGGCGCTGGGCATGGGCGAGGGCGCCGAGGGCGGCGACGGTCTGGTCTTCGTTCATTATTCAATCATACAACGATTATTGAATTATTTGGCCCGGTCGGCGCTCGATGGCGCGCGGGCCGTCCCGGCCTGTCCGGCGGCGTGCCTGAGAGTCAATAGCTCGTGCGGCGCCGCGCCGCTATACCGACAGATACCGCAGCAGGCGCGCCTCGTCGTCGATGAAGGCCTGGGAATCGCCGCTCCAGGCCACCCGGCCCGTCTCGATGATGGCGTGGCGGTCGGCCGCCGCCAGCAGCGGTTCGAGGTTCTTGTCGATGCACAGCACCGCCAGCCCCGTGCGCTTCAGGCCTTCCAGCGCCCGCCAGATTTCCTCGCGCACCACCGGCGCCAGGCCCTCGGTGGCCTCGTCCAGGATCAGCAGGCGCGGATTGGTCAGCAGCGCGCGGCCGATGGCCAGCATCTGCTGCTCGCCGCCGGACAGGTGGCTGCCCAGGTGGAGGGCGCGTTCGGCCAGCCGGGGGAACAGCGCGTAGACGCGCTCCAGCGTCCAGGGCTGCGTCAGCCGCTGGCGGTTGTGCGCGGTGGCGACCAGGTTCTCGCGCACCGACAGATTGGGGAAAATATGCCGGCCCTCGGGCACCAGGCCGATGCCGCACTGCGCCACCTGGTAGGCCGGCAGCGCGCCGATGTCGCGCCCGTCGAAGCGGATCTCGCCCCGGCTGGCGCGGTTCAGGCCCATGATGGCCTTGACCGTGGTGGACTTGCCCATGCCGTTGCGGCCCAGCAGCGAGACGAATTCGCCAGCTCCGATCTCCAGGTCGATCCCGAACAGCGCCTGGCTGGCGCCATAGTGCGCGGTGACGCCGCGCAGCGACAGCAGCGCGCTCATGCCGCGACTCCCTGCGGGCGGCGGTCCGCGCGCCGGCGTTCGCTGCCCAGATAGCATTCGCGCACCTGGGGATCGTTGCGGATCTCGTCCGCGCTGCCGCAGGCCAGGACGCGGCCGTACACCAGCACGGTGACGCGGTCGGACAGGGCGAACACCGCCTGCATGTCGTGCTCCACCAGCAGGATGCTGTATTGCCGGCGCAGCCCGTGCAGCAGCGCGGTCATGGCCTCGGATTCGTGCTGGCTCATGCCCGCCATGGGTTCATCCAGCAGCAGCAGGGTCGGGCGGCAGGCCAGCACCATGGCCAGCTCCAGCTGGCGCAGCTCGCCATGCGCCAGCGCGCCGGCCGGCACATCGGCGCGGCGGCCCAGGCCGGCCAGTTCCAGCGCCGCGCGGGCCGGTTCCCGCAGCGCCGGCGTCGTGCGCGCCGGCCGCCAGAAGCGGAAGCTGTGGCCGCGCCGCGCCTGCACCGCCATGGCCACGTTCTCCAGCGCGGTGAAGGGCTTGAACACCGAGGTGATCTGGTACGAGCGCGCCAGCCCGCGCCGCACGCGCCGTTCGATGGGCATGCGGGTCACGTCCACGCCGTCCAGCAGCACCCGGCCGCCGTCCGGCCGCAGCTCGCCGCTGAGCTGGCCGATCAGCGTGGTCTTGCCCGCGCCGTTGGGGCCGATCACGGCGTGCAGCTCGCCCGGCCGCACCTCCAGCGACAGATCGTCCGTGACGGTCAGGCCGCCGTAGCGCTTGAGCAGGTGTTCGACGCGCAGCGCGCTCATCGCGGTTCTCCGGTGGGGCAGGGCAGGGCGCGCGCGGCGGCCGGACGCCAGGGCGTTTCCGGCAAGGCGCCGTACAGGCCGCGCCGCGACAGCAGCACCACGCCCACGATCAGCAGGCCCATCGGCAGCATCCAGTGGTCGGTCAGCAGCTTGAGCCCTTCCTCCAGCAGCAGGAAGGCCAGGGCGCCGGCGACCGGGCCGAACAGCGTGCCCATGCCGCCCAGCGCCACCATCACGATCAGTTCGCCGGAGGTGGTCCAGGCCAGGTACGAGGGCGAGACATACAGCGTCAGATTGGCCAGCAGCACGCCCGCCACGCCGCACAGCATCGCCGACAGCACATAGGCCGCCAGCCGGTAGCGCAGCGTGGCGTAGCCCAGCGCGCGCATGCGCCGCTCATTGGCCTGGCAGCCGCGCAGCGCCATGCCGAAGGGGGCATGGATCAGCCGGTGCAGCGCGGCCAGCGCCAGCAGCAGCACGCCGAACGCCGCGTAGTACAGCGCCAGCGGCGTGTCGAGCCGGAACAGGCTGAAGTCGCTGCCGGCGAACAGCGACATGCCGTCGTCGCCGCCGTAGCCTTCCAGCCCGGTGGCCAGGAAATAGAACATCTGCGCGAAAGCCAGCGTGATCATGATGAAGGCGATGCCGGAGGTGCGCAGCGCCACGTAGCCGCTGACCAGGCCGACCAGGGCGCAGGCGCCGAGCGCGGCCGCCAGGTGCAGCCAGCCGTTCTCGATGCCGTGGTGGCTCAGCACGCCCACGGCGTAGGCGCCCAGGCCCAGGTACAGCGCATGGCCGAAGCTGACCATGCCGCCGTAACCGAGCAGCAGGTTCAGGGCCAGCGCGGCGATGCCGTACACCAGCACCCGGCCGAACAGCGCCAGCAGGAAGGGTTCGCCCTGCCACTGCGCATACAGCGGCACCAGCGCCAGCACCAGCAGCAGCGAACCGGCAGCCAGCGCGCGGGGAGAGAATCGAAGCATGCCGAGGTCTCCTATCCGTGCCGCACGGGGAACAGGCCCTGCGGCCGCAGCGCCAGCACCAGCGCCATGACGACATAGATCAGCATCGAGGCGATCGCCGGGCCGGCCGCGTTGGCCGCCGCCGGCGGCAGCGCCGCGCGCAGCAGGGCCGGCAGCAGCGCGCGGCCCAGCGTGTCGACCAGGCCCACCATCAGCGCCGCCAGGAAGGCGCCGCGCACCGAGCCGATGCCGCCGATGACGATCACCACCAGCGTCAGGATCAGGATCGGCTCGCCCATGCCGGTCTGCGCCGACAGGATCGGGCCCGCCATCAGCCCCGCCACGCCGGCCAGCACCGCGCCCAGCACGAACAGCAGCGTGTTCAGCCGCGCGATGTTCACGCCCAGCGCGCCCACCATCATGCGGTCGGTGGAGCCGGCGCGGATCAGCATGCCGAGCCGCGTGCGGTGGATCAGCGCGTAGCAGCCGGCCGCCACCGCCAGTCCCGCCACGATGATGAGGAAGCGGTATAGCGGATAGGTCACGCCGAGCAGGTCGATGGTGCCGGACAGCCAGGACGGCAGCCCCATGCTGATGGGCGCCGGGCCCCAGATGATGCGCGTCAGCTCGTTGAAGAACAGGATGAAGCCGAAGGTGGCCAGCACCTGGTCCAGGTGCTCGCGCGGATAGAGCCGCGCCAGCGCGACTCGGTCCAGCAGCAGCCCGAGCAGCGCCATGCCGGCCACCACCGCCGCCGCGGCCAGCAGGAAGGAGCCGCTGTGGCGGAACACGGTGGCCGCGATGAAGGCGCCCATCATGTACAGCGAGCCGTGCGCCAGGTTGATGAAGTTCATGATGCCGAACACCAGCGTCAGGCCGGCGGCCAGCAGGAAAAGCAGGATACCCAGCTGCAGGCCGTTCAGGGCCTGCACCAGCAGCAGCGTCGCGGACATGGCGCCTTACCTCGTTCTTGCCTGTGGGGCGGCGTCACTTCATCGCGCATTGCGCGGCGTATTGGTCGGAGACCTTGGACAGGTCGGCGAAGATCGGCCCCTTGTTGACGAAGCCGACCTTGCCGTCCGCGGCCGCCGCCACGTCGGCGCGGAAGAAGCCGGCCGCCGGGAAGTGATTGGGCTGGTAGCGGAATTCGCCGCGCACCGAGGCGAAGTCGGCTGCCTCCAGCGCCTTGCGCAGCGCGTCCTTGTCGTCGACCTTGCCGCCGGTGCGCTTGAGCGCCGAGCCGATCAGCTGCGCCGCGTCCCAGGACTGGGCCGCGTAGCTGGACGGCTCGCGGCCGTACTTCTGGCGGAAGGCGGCGGCGAAGGCCTTGTTGGCGGCGTTGTCCAGATCGGGCGAATACGGCACGTTGGTGACCGCGCCCAGCGCGTCCTTCTGCAGGGCCGGCAGGGTGGCGCCGTCGATGGTGTCCACCGACAGCAGCGGGATCTTGTCGAACAGGCCGGCCTGGCGGTACTGCTTGACGAAGTTCACGCCCATGCCGCCGGGGAAGAACACATAGGCGGCGTCGGGCCTGGCGTCGGCCAGCGCGGCCAGCTCGACCGAGTAGTCGGGCTGGTTGACCTGGGTGAACACCTCGTTGACCACCTCGCCCTTGAAGAAGCGCTTGAAGCCGGCCATGGCGTCCTTGCCGGCCTGGTAGTTGGGCGCCAGCAGGTAGACCTTCTTGAAGCCCATCTGGTTGGCCATCTCGCCGCTGCCTTCGTGGCGCTGGGTGTTGTTCCACGAAGTCGAGAAGAAGAACGGCGTACAGTCCTTGCCGGCCAGGTTGGTGGGCCCGGCGTTCGAGCCCACCAGGAACACGCCCGCGCTGGTCACCGGCCGCGCCACGGCCAGCATGACGTTGGAATACACCACGCCCGTGATGATGGCGACCTTGTCGCTCTGCACCAGCTTGCGCGCGGCCTGCACGCCTACCTCGGGCTTGAACTGGTCGTCTTCCTTGATGACCTGCACCGGCACGCCGCCCAGCTTGCCGCCGCCCTGCTCGACGGCCAGCATGAAGCCGTCCAGCTGGTCCTGCCCCAGCACCGAGCCGGGGCCGGTCAGCGTGGTCAGCAGGCCGATCTTGACCTCGGCCCAGGCGGCGGCGCCGGGGGCCAGTCCCAGGGCCGCGGCGGCGGCCAGCAGATAGATGCGTTTCATGTGTATCCCCTTGCGTTGCCGTGTCTCACGGTCATGGTTGGCGGCGGGACGTCAGCGGTCCAGTCCGAAGAACGTTTGCGTATTGCCCGACAGGATCTTCTGCTGCACGGCGGGCAGCAGGTCGGCGTTGGACACCAGCCGGCCGACTTCCTGCTCGCCCAGCGGATAGGGGTAATCGGAGCCGAGCAGCACGCGGTCCTCGCCCATCACGTCGATCAGGAGGCGCAGCGAACGCGGATCGAACACGGCGCTGTCGACATAGAAGCGGTCGGTGTAGGACGAAGGCAGCTGGGGGCAGTCCTGGCGCACGATGTCGCGGTGGCGCCAGGCGTTGTCGACCCGGCCCAGCAGGAAGGCGAAGCTGCCGCCGCCATGGGCGAAGCAGAGCTTGAGGCTGCGCGGAATGCGCTCGAAGGCGCCGGACAGGATCAGCGACAGGATGCCGAGCTGGGTCTCGGCGGGCATGGCCACCAGCCAGGGCAGCATCCAGCGCTTCATGCGGCCGTCGGTCATCATGTCCCAGGGATGCACCAGCACCGGGATGCCCTCGTCGGCGCAATGCACCAGGAAGTTCACCAGTGTGTCGTCGTCCAGGTCGCGCGGGCCGACATGGTTGCCGATCTGCACGCCCAGGTGGCCGGCGGCGCGGGCGCGCGAAGCCTCCCGGCAGGCCAGGTCCAGGTCCTGCAGCGGCACCTGGGCCAGCGCTTTCAGGCGGTCGGGCGCATGGGCGCAGTGCTCCAGCGCCAGGTCGTTCATGCGCGCGGCCCAGTCCGCCGCGGCCCGGGCCGGATAGGCATAGCCGAACATCACCGGCGTGGCGCACAGGATCTGCAGGTCGACGCCGTGGCGGTCCATCTGCGCCACGCGCAGCGCGGGGTCCCACAGCGTGGCGTCGACCGGGCGGAACGGGCGGTCGCCGGCCATGATCTGGCCGGTCGAGCCGTCGCCGTCGCGCCGCAGCCAGGGCGCGTCGACCGGGTCCAGCGCCGCCGCTTCCTGCCGCGTGATGGGCGGGAAGAAGTGCGCGTGCATATCGATTTTCAGGGTCATGGGTAAGACAGGTAGAGTGGGGCGTCAGGCGGGCGCCGCCTGGGCGGCGGGGGCTTGCGTCTTGCCGGGATGCAGCGCGCCGCAGCCGGGGCAGGTGCGCCGCGCTTCGTTGGAATAGAAGGCTTCGAACAGCGGCGGCAGGTCGGTGACGATGCTCTTGAGCTGCACCTCGACCCGGTGCACCAGGTGGCCGCACTGCGGGCAATACCATTCGAAGCCGTCCAGCAGCCCGGGCGGGCGCTGGCGCTCGATGACCAGGCAGGCGCTGCCGGTCTCGGGCCGCTGCGGCGAATGGCGCACGTGCGGCGGCAGCAGGAAGATGTCGCCTTCCTTCAGGTCCACGCGTTCGGGCTTGCCGTCGATCCACAGCGACAGCCAGGCATTGCCGCGCACCTGGTGGAAGAACTCTTCCAGCGGATCGTCGTGGTAGTCGGTGCGCAGGTTGGGGCCGCCGACCACCGTGACGATGAAATCGGCGTCCTGCCAGATCTGCTGGTTGCCGACGGGCGGCTGCAACAGATGCGCGTGATCCTGGATCCAGCGCTGGAAATTCAAGGGCGGGCCGTAGGCGGGCATGGGGGACTCCGGTGGCGCTTGCGGACTTCGATGACTGGAAGTCTAGGGGGGGAAGGCGGCTGCCGTGCAATAGAAATTGCGCGGTTGGATATGCGGCTTATCTATCGCGGGGTTTCCCTGAACGGGCTTACCCGGATACGGCCGGGCGGATCAGGCGGGGTCCGGACTGGCGTCGCGCTGCGCCGCGACCCGCTTCAGGTAGTCGACCAGCCGCAGGCAGGCCGGCGTCAAGGGCCGGTCGGCGCGGATCGAATAGCCGACGTCGCCGAACGCTCCGAAGGCGTCGGTGGGCAGGCGCGCCAGGACGCCCATGGCCAGGAACTGGGCCGCGGCGTCGTAGGGCATCAGCGCCAGCGCGTCGCTGTGCATCAGGATGCCGATATTGGTCAGCAGCGACAGCGATTCGACGTGACGCGTGGGCAGGCGCACGCCGGCGTCGAAGAAGCTGCGCTCGATCGAGGCGCGCAGCGGCGAGGTGGGGGCGGGCAGGATCCAGATGTGGTCCGCCAGCTCGGCCAGCGACACCCGCGCGGCCCCGGCCAGCGGATGACTGGCGCCGGCCACCAGGCAAAGGTCCTCGCGGTACAGCTTGTGATGGTCGACGGCCACGCCCGAGATCGAGGCCATGTCGGCGCCCGGCAGCCGCCCGACCACGATGTCGACGTCGCCCGTGGCCAGCGCCGGCAGCAGCTGCGCCGACGGGCCCTCGCGCACCGTGACCTGGATGCCGGGATGCTCGGTCATCAGCCGCGCGATGGCCTCGGGCAGCAGCTTGGCCGAGGCCGCGATCAGCGTGCCCACGACCACGTGGCCGCTGGCGCCGCCGAGCACCGCGTCGATGTCGTCGGCCATGTAGCGGATCTCGGCCATCATGGCGTGCACGCGCCGGCCCAGCACCAGCGCCAGCTCGGTCGGCGTGACGCCGCGGTTGGAGCGCTCGAACAGCGTCGCGCCGAAAAAGGCCTCCAGATCGTGGATGGCCTTGGTGACGGTGGGCTGGGTCAGGTGCATCTCGCTGGCGGCGCGCGACAGCGAGCGGCGCGCCAGCACGCGTTCGAAGATCTGCAACTGGTGCAGCTTCAGCTTGTGGCTGAGCGCGTTGGGCGTGATGCGGAAGTTCGACATGCGCGCGGCCGTCCCGGCTTGCGGGCCGGGGCGGCGATCCTGTTCCGAAGGAAGGGCCGGAAGACGGTCTGGCGCCATCGCCGCGCCTGTCCGCTAGCGCGCCAGCGGCTTGTAGGCGACCGCCTTGATTTCAATCAGCAATTGCGGGTGCGGCAGCTGATGGACCGCCACGGTGGTGCGCGCCGGCCCATCGGCGTCGAAGAACTCGCCGTAGACCTGATTGTAGCCACCGAAGTCGTTCATGTTGACCAGGAAAGTACTGATCTCGACCACGTCGGCCAGGCCGGCGCCGGCGCTGGCCAGGATGTCGCGGATGTTCTCGATCACGGCGCGGGTCTGCGCGCGGATGTCGAGCGTGGCGGTGCCCATGGCGTCGACCTCGGCGCCGGCGATGCGGTTGTCGGGCAGGCGCGAGCTGGTGCCGGAGACGAACAGGAAATCGCCGGCGCGCTTGATGTGGGGGTATTTGCCGCGCGGGGTGGCCTTGCCGGCGACGACGGTGGCATTGACGGGGGAATGGGTCATGGCGGGTACCTTGGAAGCGAGGGGCATCACAGCTTGATGCAGACGTTGGTGGGTTCGGTGTAGAAGTGCAGCGAGTGACGGCCGCCTTCGCGGCCGATGCCGGACAGGCCGCTGCCGCCGAAGGGCGTGCGCAGGTCGCGCAGGAACCAGCAGTTGACCCAGGCCAGTCCCGCCTTCATCGCCTGCGCCACGCGGTGGCCGCGCGTCAGGTTCTGGGTCCAGACGGCGGCGGCCAGGCCGTAGCGGCTGTCGTTGGCCAGGCGGATGGCTTCTTCCTCGGTGTCGAACGGCGCCACGTGGCAGACCGGGCCGAACACTTCCTCCTTGATGCAGCGCGCGGTCTCGGGCAGGCCGGTCCAGATGGTCGGTTCCACGTAGGCGCCGGCGTCGCGGGCGTCCCCGAACATGGGCACGCCGCCGCCGGTGACGACGGTGGCTCCTTCCTCGCGCGCCAGCGCGAAATACGCCAGCACCTTGTCGCGATGCTCGCGCGACACCAGCGGGCCCATGCCGGTCTGCGGATCGCCAGGCCAGCCGATGCGCAGCGCCCGCGCGCGCTCGGCCAGCGCGGCGACGAAGCGCTCGTAGATCGGGCGCTCGACATAGACCCGCTCGGTGCACAGGCAGACCTGGCCGCAGTTGGCGAAGACCGAGCGCGCGGTGCCGTCGACGGCGGCCTCGAAGTCGGCGTCGGCGAACACCAGCGCGGCGTTCTTGCCACCCAGCTCGAAGGACACGGGCTTCACGCCCGGCGCCACGGCGCGCATGATGGCCGCGCCGGTGGCCGATTCGCCGGTGAAGGTGATGCCGTCGATGTCGGGATGCGTGGTGATGAATTCACCCGCCGAACCCGGACCGAAGCCATGGGTCAGGTTGAGCACGCCGGGGGGCAGGCCGACCTCGTGGGCGACCTCGGCCAGCAGGGTCGCGGTGGACGGCGTGACTTCCGACGGTTTCATGATGACGGTGTTGCCGAAGGCCAACGCCGGCGCCACCTTCCAGGTCAGCAGCAGCAGCGGCAGGTTCCACGGCGAGATCACGCCGACCGCGCCCAGCGGCTTGCGGTACGCATAGTTCAGCGCCTGCCGGCCGTCGGGCGTGTCGGTCATGTAGCTTTCCATGTCCAGCGTGCGCGCCAGCTCGGCGAAGGCGCGGAAATTCGCGGCCCCGCGCGGGATGTCGATCTGGCTGGCCCAGGACACCGGCTTGCCGGTGTCACCGATCTCGGCCTGCAGGAAGTCGTCGAAGCGGCGGGTGATGCCGTCGGCCAGCGCCAGCAGCTGATCGGTGCGCGCGGCCACCGGCAGGGCGGCCCAGGCCGGCAAGGCGCGCCTTGCGGCGGCGACGGCGCGGTCGACCTGCTCGCGGCTGGCCTCGTGGACCTGGGCGATCAGCGCGTGATCGACCGGGCTGTGCTTGTCGAAGGTCGAGGCGCCGTCTTCGAAACGGCCGTCGATGTAATTGCGTAGCTGGCGGATCGTCATGATCGGAATTCCTGGGAACAGGTCGCGCGGCGTGGCGGGTACCGGCAATAAAATACGTATACGTACTATATTGACGATCTTAGGCGGCGCGTCCGGCGAAGTCAACGCCGGGTTTTGCCCAAGGCGAGCGCTGCCGCGTCGGCGTCGCCTGGCCGCGCGGAGACGGGCGGAGGCCGGGCCGGGAGCCAGCGTCTTTCGGCGGCGGCCGCCTGTGCCTACAATCGCCAGGCCTATTCCATGGAAAGCCCGATGACCGCCTCCCGTCCGACCGCCCGCCGTCCGGCCTCGTCCCGCGCCTTGCGGGACTTCGATCTGACCCAGGTGGCGTCGCATCTGTTGCGGCGGGCCCACTTCCGGGCCGAGGCGCTGTTCGCGCAGGCATTTCCCGACGAGGACCTGACACCCCGGCAGAAGGCCCTGCTGATCACCGTCCACCAGCATCCCGGCGCCACCCAGAGCCGCATCGCCGAACTGATCGCGCTGGACCGCAATTCCTTCGCCGAGATGATCGCCCGCATGACGGCCAAGGGCTATGTGCGGCGCACGCGCTCGGCCGAGGATGCGCGCGCCTACGCGCTTGAAATCACCGAGGCCGGCCTGGACCTGCTGATGCGCGTGCTGCCGCGCGACGCGCAGGTCGAGGCGCAAGTGCTGGCGCCGCTGCCGGAGGAACTGCGGCCGGTGTTCCTGCGATGTTTGCGGATGATGGTGGGGGTGGAGGCGGATGAGGGGAAGTGAAGGGGCAAGAGCCGGGTGTATGAGCGGGAACAATGGGGCCGGTCCGATTGATCTTGACAGGTCCGCTTCGCCGAATCGTCAACCTACATGGCTCGCGCTACGGCGCGCGTGAATCAAAGCCATACACCGGGCGGACACGCGAGCATTGGTTTTGGCGAGTGGAAGCAGGACACGCTCCATTTCTCCGCCGTCGACGAACGGGTAAACCTCAAGATGCAAGGCGATCAGGAGTTTTCGACTGTCGGATCCCTCGCGTAGCCATGCTTCAGTTGTTCTGGCCATGCTGGCGCCGTTGTCGTTGGTCTGCCAGGCGAGCAGGTCGAACAGCTCGGCAACAAGTTCGAACGGCACCGTCCTGGGTATTTCCGAGAAAAGTACCTCTGCCAAATTGACTTCGCCGAAGTGGCGAACGATGGCTGAGACGGCATCCAACGACGCTGAATAGGATTTTTCATCGCGTTCTTGGCGGATCTTGGCCAGGGCAGTGGCTAATACGGGGTGCATCGCGAATAGATTTCTCTGAAAGGCATGGCCGCTGCTCGTCGCGTCATGAGAGTGCTCTTGGCGGGCAAAGACAGGGACGGCGCGAAGCCGCCAAGGCAATCTGTATCGCCCGGCAGAAGTCCGGGCCGGCCATGGTACGCTTTTTCTGGCGCGGCAACCCGCGCTTCGCGCAAGGCGGATCCCGGGATCCGCCCTATGCCAACCTTTGCTGGCACAACCGCATCGCGCCAGCTCAAACAGACGGTGTGACCACCCCCATGACTGTTCGACGCATGCTGCTGGCGCTTGTCGCGCTGACCCTGTCGCCCGCGCTCAATGCCCAGGCCTATGCCGGAACGGCGGCCTGGACGCCGCCGGGACCGACCGTCTGCCGATTCTCCGGCTGGACGGTCAATGACAAGCCAGCGATCGCGGTGCGCGCGGGGGCGTCCGCGACCGCCAAGGTGGTCGGCAGCCTGCCGACGACGCGTGGCGAGAGTCTCGATCCGGCCTTGGACTACTACAGCGTCACGTTCGACCTGGTCGAGGCGCGCGATGGCTGGCTCAAGATCAAGGGCGCCAGCGACGAGATGAGCGAAAAGCCCCGGCCGGTGTACCAAGGCGAGGGATGGATCGAGGCCGGGGACATGCAGGTCGGCGTGCAGTCGGCGCGCGGTTATGCGCGTCCCGACGCCGGCAGCGAGCGGCTGCTCGACCTGAAGGGCGACTGGCTGCGCGACCGGGTCGCGCTGCGCGGCATCGTCGCCTGCGACGGTGAGTGGCTGCTGCTGGACTACGAGATGCGCAACGACGAGAAGCTGGAGCCGCTGGCGCCGAAGGACCGCAAGCGGGGGCGGGCGTGGTTCCGTGGCATCTGCGGGTCCGAGGAGACCAGTTGCGACATGCGCTCGGTCGACCCGTAGCGGGCCGGCCGCGCGCCGGTTCGCGGCGCTTGTTCATGCCTCCTCTTCGTCGCGGTCCCGCTGCGTGACGGATGTCAGCCGCGCCAGCCTGGGCGCCAGCCAGTTGCGCAGGTCGTCCATGTAGCTGAAGACCACGGGGACGAAGATCAGGCTCAGCAGGGTGGAGGTGATCAGCCCGCCGATGACCGCCACGGCCATCGGCGCGCGGAAGCCGGCGTCGGCGCCGGTGATGAGCAGCGCGGGCACCATGCCGGCCACCATGGCGATGGTGGTCATGATGATGGGTCGGGCGCGTTCCGCGCCCGATTGCATCAGCGCCTCGTGGCGCACCAGGCCATGGCGGCGCTTCTCGATCACGAATTCCACCATGAGGATGGAGTTCTTCGTCACGATCCCCATGAGCATGAGCAGGCCGATCACCACAGGCAGGTCGATGGCCGCGCCATAGAGCAGCAGCCCGCCGACGGCGCCGCCGATCGCCAGCGGCAGCGATGTCAGGATGGTCAGGGGCTGCAGGAAATCCCGGAACAGCAGGATCAGCACCGCATACACCATCAGCACGCCGAAGGTCATGGCGACGCTGAACTTCTCGAACATTTCCCGCATGTACTCCGCGTCGCCGTACTCGATCCGGCGCACGCCGGCCGGCAGCTCGCGCAGGGCGGGCAAGGCGTCGATGGCTTCCAGCGCGGTGCCCAGCGTCGTTCCGGACAGGTCCGCGTCCACCGAGATCCTGCGCAGTCGCGCGGACCGCTCGATGCGGGCCGGGCCGCTGCCGTATCCGATGTCCGCGACGCTGCGCAGCGCCACCGTCGCGCCGCTGTCGGTCGAGACGCGCAGATTGCCCAGCGCCTGCAGGTCGCCCTGTTCGAGCGCGGGCAGCAGCACGCGCACGGGCACCTGCCGGTCCGCGAAGTTGAAGCGCGCCGAATTGGCATTGGTGTCGCCCACGGTGGCGATGCGCGCCACCGTGCCGATCGACGCGGCGGTGACGCCCGCCCGCGCCGCTTCGTCCGCGCGCGGGCGGATCAGCAGTTCGGGGCGCGGCAGCGGTTCCTTGACCTGCACGTTGGCGAGGCCCGGCAGCGCGCGCATGTCGCGTTCCAGCGCATGCGCGGCCCGCGACAGGGCGTCGGCATCCGCGCCGGCCAGGATGATCGACACGTCGCGCGCCGCGCTGTCGCCGCGGAAGGCATAGCGCGTGTCGGGGAACGCGTCCAGTAGCGGCCGCACGGCATGCTCGAACGCCTTCTGGCTGAGTTCGCGCTGGTCGGCCGGCACCAGCCGGATCAGCAATTGCCCGTTGGCGACGTCGGTCGCGCCGGACGCGTCCTCGCCGCCCGCCGTGGTGAAGACGGCGCGCACTTCGGGCCGCTGGCGCAGCCGCGCCGCCATCTCGTCGAGCTTGCCGTCCGTCTGGGACAGTGGCGTGCCCGGCGGAAAGAACACGTCGACCCGGCTCAGGCTGAGATCGCTGACGGGCATGAAGCCCGACGGCAGCAGCGGCGCCAGCGCCAGCGACGCGGCCAGGAAGGCGGCGGCCAGCGCCAGGCTCTTGCGGCGATGCCGCAGCGCCCAGTCCAGCATGCGCAGGTAGCGCCCGAGCAGGCCGGTGGCATGGCCGGCTTCCTGGCGCTGGCCGGCCGGCGGCTTGGGCGCGAGCAGGTACGCCGCCATGAGCGGGGTCACCAGCCGGGCCACCAGCAGCGAGGCCAGCACGGCCGCCGACACGGTGACGCCGAAGGGCGCGAAATACTGGCCGACGAAACCGCCGATGAAGCTGACCGGCAGGAACACCGCGACGATGGTGGCCGTGATGGCCACGACCGCGAAGCCGATGGCGTCGGACGCATCCAGCGCGGCGCGGTAGGGCCGCTTGCCCATGTCGAGATGGCGCTCGATGTTCTCGATCTCGACGATGGCGTCGTCCACCAGGATGCCGATCACCAGGGTCAGCGCCAGCAGCGTGATGCTGTTCAGCGTGTAGCCGAACCAGGCCATGACCGCGAAGGCGGGCAGGATGGACAGCGGCAGCGCGATCGCCGCCACCAGCGTGGCCCGCCAGCTGCGCAGGAACAGGAAGACGACCAGCACGGTCAGCGCGGCGCCTTCGACCAGCGTCATGATGGCCGCGTCGTAGCTGGCCAGCGTATAGGCCACGGACGAGGACACCAGCTGGATGTCGACGTCGGCGTGCTGGCGGCGCAGTTGTTCCAGGGCGTGCTCCACGCCCTGCGCGACGCGTGTATCGCTGGACCCCTTGGCGCGGAACACGGCGAAGCCCACCACCTCCTGGCCGTCCAGCCTGGCCCGCGTGCGCGCCTCGCCGGCGCCATCGCGCAGGACCGCGATATCGTCGAGCCGCGTCCAGCGGCCGTCGGGCAATGCGATGGGCGTCGCGCCCAGCGCCTGCACGCTGGCGGCGCTGCCGAGCGCGCGTATCGATTGCTCGGCGCCGGCAAGCGTGGCGCGGCCGCCGGGGACGTTGGCGTTGGCGCGCAGCAGCTGCGCGTTGACCTGGTCCGCGCCCAGCCCCAGTGCCTCCAGCCGGTCGGCGCGCAGGGCGACCCGGACTTCGCGCTCCACCCCGCCCAGGCGCTGCACCTTCTGCACGCCGGGCACGGACAGCAGTTCCCGGCTGACCACATCGTCGACGAACCACGAGACGTCGACCAGGCCCAGGGCCTGGGTGCTGACCGCGTAGTTCAGGATGGCGCCGCCCTCGATATCGACGCGGGTGATGATGGGTTCCTCGATCGTCTGGGGCAGGTCGGCGCGGATCTGCGCGATGGCATCGCGGATGTCATTGGCGGCCCGGCCCGGGTCTATGCCCAACTGGAATTCCACCGTCGTGATGGAAATGCCGTCGGCCACCGTGGACGTGATGTGGCGGATGCCGGCCAGGCCGGAGACGGCGCGCTCCACCCGCAGCGTGACGGCGTGTTCCAGTTCGGTGGGCGCAGCGCCGACCTGGGGCACCGCGACCGTCACCACGGGAAAATCCACGCGCGGATTGGCGTTGATCGGCAGGCCGAGAAAGGATGTCCAGCCGGCGATCGCCAGCACCAGGAACAGCACGATGGTGGGGATGGGCCGACGGATCGCCCAGGAAGACAGTTGCATGCTCATCGCGCCGGCGCCTCCGGCTGCGCGGACGTCACGATGTCGCCTTCCTTGATGAAGGCGGTCGCGGTGGCTACGAGGCGTTCGCCCGCGTCCAGTCCCGACCGGACTTCGGCCACCGAACCATTGAGCCTGCCCAGCGTGACCGCGCGCCGGGCCACGCGGCCGGCGGCGTCCAGCACCATGACCGAGGCCGCGCCTTGCGCGCCGAATGTCACCGCGCGCTGCGGCACCACGACCGGCAGCGCGTCCTGGCCGGTCTCCAGCGTCGTGGCGGCGAAGCTGCCCGCCCGGATCGCCGGCGCCGCCTCCAGTGCGATCCGGACACGGCCCATGCGCGTCGCCTCGTCCACCTTGGGCGATACGCGGCGAACGCTGCCGGCCACCGCATCCGTCGCGCCGGGCACTCGCACCCGCGCGGGCATGCCGGGCAGGATGCCGGCCAGCGCGCTTTCGGGCACCTCGCCGTCCAGTTCGAGCAGGCCGTCGCGGATCAGCTTGAACAGCGGCGCGTCGCCGCCCAATGCGCCGGCCCGCGCGTGGCGCTCGGACACGATGCCGTCGGCCGGCGCCAGCAGCGCGGCCTTGTCGCGTTGCGCCTGTGCCTGCGCCACCCCGGCGCGGGCCTGTTCCTGTTCGGCGCGGGCGGCGGCGAGCGCGGCGGCGCTGGAACGCGCCTGCGCCTGCTGCTGGTCGATCTGCTGCGCGCTGACCGAGCCGGAGCGGACCAGGGGCGCGATGCGCCGCAACTGGGTCTGGGCCTCGGCGTTCAGCGCTTCCTGCTGCTGCACCTGCGCCCGCGCCCGGCCCAGCGTCGCCTGCGCCTGGCGCAGCTGCGCGTCCAGGGTATCCGTTTCCAGCGTGGCCAGCGGCTGGCCGGCGCGCACCCAATCGCCTTCCTCGACCAGCACCGCCGCGATGCGCTGGTCCTGCAACGGCGTGCGGATGGCGATCTCGTCCCTGCCAACCAGGGATCCGCTCACCGCGATGCGGATCGGGACCGTGCCCGGGCCGGCCACGACGGTGGTGACGCGCAAGGCCGGCGCGGCCTGCGGCGTCTCTGCCACGGCGGCGGGCGCGGCGCGCAACGCCAGCGCGGCAAGCGCGGCCAGCGCCAGGGCGCAGGCGGCGGCGAGACTGTATCGGTGGCGGGCAAGCAGGGTCTTGCGCCGGGAAGCGGCGTTCATGCTCATGGGGGACGTCGAGGTCATCGGGAGGATTCCCGGTTGGTGGGCGAGGCGGGGCGCGCGGCGCGAACCGCCTCGTGGGCGGGGGCAAGCAGGTAGGGCAGGGCCAGCAGCGCGAACATGGCGGCCAGGCAAATCATGACGGCGCGCGTGCCCGCCAGTTCGATGGCGGCGCCGGCCAACAGCACGGCCAGCGGCGTGGCGACCAGCGCCAGCGCGTTGAAGGCGCTCAGGACTCTGCCGCGTATCGCGGCGGGCGTGCCGCGCAGCAGCGCCGTGCTGATCAGCGGATTGAGCGGGCCCACGCCCAGCCCGGCCAGCGCGCCGGACAGCAGCATCAGCGCGTCGCCGTCCTGCAGCGCCAGCAGCGCGAAGGCCAGGGTTTCCAGCGCCAGGCTGGCCAGCAGGATCCGCCGAGGCCCCAGGCGCTGCCCATGACGGGCGTAGGCCAGCGCGGACACGATGGCGCCGCCGCCGGCCAGGGCCAGGAAGCTGCCCAGGTCGGCGGCGTCCCGGCCGCTGTCGCGCAGGAAGACCGGCATGACCACGGCGTCCAGGGCGCTGAACAGGCTGACCACGGCCATGCCCGTCAGCACCAGCGCGCGCAGCGGCGGCTCGGACCACAGGAAACGCACGCCGATCAGCGCGCCTTGCCGCGCCACCTTCCCGCGCGCGGCCCGCCGCCTGCCGGGCAGATAGATCGCGTTCAGCGCCGCCGCCGTGATCGAGCACAGCGCCGTGAGCCACAAGGTCAGTTCAGGTCCGACCAGGGCGATGCTCAGGCCGGCGGCGATGGGGCCCGCGATGGTGGCGGCGCCGTCGGCCAGCTCGTCCATCGCCGTGACGCGTTCCAACGGCATTCGCGCCAGGCGGGCCAGTTCGGGGTAGCGCGATTCCGACGCCGCCATGCCCGGCCCGTCGAACAGCGCGCCCAGCGCGATCAGGGCCATGAGCGCCGTCATGCCGAGCTGGCCGTTTTCATGGAGCAGCGCGATGGCGATCAGGCTGCCGGCGCTGACCAGGTCGGCAGCCACCGCGACGCGCCTGGCGCCATGGCGCTCCAGCATCTGGCCGCCGAAGAAGGCGCCGATGATCAGCGGCACCATGCCGGCCGCGGCGGCCGCGCCGGTCCAGGCCGCGCTGCCGGTAATGCCGAGCACCAGCCACGGCAGCGCGACCGCCGCCACGGCATTGCCGAACAGCGTGATGCCGCCCGCGATGATGGCGCCGTACACCGGCGCGCGGCGGACGCGCGAATGACGATTCATGTTCGAAGCCGGGCCTGGAGTGGGATATTATTAATAGACTGATTGGTCGATCTATTATGTTTTCATCTCAACGAATCGTCAAATGGCGACGGGTGGTGGCAAGCGATGAAGGTGCGCGGGAACATGGAACTTGAGGGCAGGCGGCGGTGGCTGGGGCTGCTGGCGGCGACGTTGGCGCTTCCCGGCTGCGTGTCGATGGGACCGAGGCCGGAGCCCAGGCAGGCCTTGCCGGCGGACTGGTACAACCGGGGCGAGGTGGCCGCGCGGACGGAGGCGCCGCCGCGCTGGTGGACGGCCTTCGAGGACGCGGAGCTGGATGCGCTGGCCGAACGCGCGCTGGCGGGCAACCTGACGCTGGCCCAGGCGGCGCAACGGCTCAAGGCGGCGCGCGCCCTGTCGCGTTCCAGCGCGGCCCAGGCCTTGCCGCAGATCGGCCTGCACGGCGCCGCCCAGCGCCAGCACAGGTTGTCTGGTCCGCACGGCGCGAACGAGCTGTCCGGCGCCGAAGCCGGGCAGGGCGAATTGCCGCTGGCGCAGGAAGAACGGTCCATCGGCTATTACCAGGCCGGTTTCGACGCCCGCTGGGAACTCGACCTGTTCGGCCGCATCGCCGCCGCCACGGACGCGGCGCGCGCGAGCGCCGGCGCCGCCGAAGCCGACTTGCGCGCGGCCAGGGTGTCGGTGGCCGCCGAGGCCGTGCGCGCCTATATCGAACTGCGCGGCGCGCAGCGGCGCCATCAGGTGCTGTCCGGCCTGCTGGACGACCAGCGCCATCTGCTCGCCCTGGTGCAGGAGCGCAGGCGCGCCGGCATCGCCAGCGATTTCGATGTGGACCGCGCCAGCGTGCTGGAAGCCGAAACGGCCGCCCAGCTGCCGCTGTCGGCGCAACTGGCGCGGCAGCACGCGCAGCGTCTGGCGGTGCTTACCGGAGAGAGCCAGATCGCGCCCGGGCTGCTGGCGTCAGCCGGCCAGCCCCGGCCGCGCGGCGAGCCGACCGCGCCGCTGCCGGCCGATGTCGTGCGCGTCCGGCCGGACATCCGTCGCGCGGAACAGCAGGTGCTGCAGGCCGCGGCCGAACTGCGGGTGTCGATCGCCGAGCTATACCCGCGCCTGACCCTGTCCGGCGATATCCAGATCACCGGCAACCTGACCGGCAAGCCCTTGCCGGGCCGCAGCACCCATGCGTCGGGCGGGCTGTCCTTGACCCTGCCGCTGCTGGACTGGGGCTTGCGACGGGCCGTGGCCGGCGCGCGCGAGGCCGAACTGGCCGCGGCCATCCTGGGCTATCGGCAGGTCGTGCTGGAGGCCGTCGAGGAAACCGAAAACGCCCTGGGCGCCTGGGCGGCGCAAGAACGGCGCGCGCAGCGGATCGACGCGCAATTGCAGGCGTCGCGGCGGGCGGACGCGCACGCGGGGCTGTTGTACGGGCGCGGCATGATCAATCTGCTGGAACGCCTGACCGCGTCGGTCGGGCATCGCCAGGCGGAGCTGGCCGCGGTCGAGGCGTCGGAGGGACGGGCCTTGGCGTTCGTGGCGGTGAACAAGGCGACGGGGGGCGGTGGCGTGTAGCGTGCTCGCGCGCGAGCGTATGGGTTGCGCGCACTCTTGGGCAAGCGCGGCTGGGCGCGTATCATCGTCCGGCGCCTGAGCGACGGATGACCCGCCATCTTGGCGGCATGGACGCGCGTCGAGCCCGGGCGCCAGGGGGAAGCCTGCACGGCATGACAAATCTTCATGCACGCGCCGACAAGCAGGCGTCGACACCCGGCGCTAAGCTGGCCTCGATCTGTCCACAGGAACGACGAGCATTCATTGCAGTCAATGAGCGGGCCACGCGCGCGAGGCCTGCCTTCCAGGAGACACCGTGAGCAACGATGAGCAGTTTCCCCGAACCGTGTTCTCCCGTCGCCGCTTCATGCAGGCCATGGGCGTCGCCAGCGGCACGCTGATGGCCGGCGGCCTGATGGGCGCGAGGGTCAACGCGGCGGAGGACCGGTCGGACAGTTTCGACTACGTCATCGTCGGCGCCGGATCGGCCGGCTGCGTGCTGGCCAACAGGCTGACCGAGGATCCCGGCGTGAAGGTGTTGCTGATCGAGGCCGGCGGCCCCGACAACTCCGAGAAGATCTCCACGCCGCTGCGCCTGATCGAGCTGTGGAAGAGCCCCTATGACTGGGCTTATGACACCGTGCCGCAGGTGCATGCTCATGACCGCAAGCTGTTCTGGCCGCGCGGCAAGACCCTGGGCGGCAGCAGTTCGCTCAACGGCATGATCTATGTGCGCGGCCATGCCTCGGTCTACGACGCCTGGGAAAGGCAGGGCAACCCCGGCTGGGGCTATCAGTCCGTGCTGCCCTACTTCAAGAAGTCGGAAGACTATGACCGGGGCGCCGATGACTACCATGGGGCCGGCGGCCTCATGCATGTGACGACGCGGTACCAGCCCCATGTCGTGACCCAGGCCATGGTGGATGCCGCCGTGCAGGCCGGCCACCCGCTCAACCGCGACCACAATGGCGCGGACATCCTGGGCGTGGGCTTCAATCACCTCACCATCAAGGACGGCAAGCGCGTCAGCACCGCCGTGGCCTTCCTGCGTCCGGCGCTGGAGCGACCCAACCTGTCGCTGATCACCAATGCGCGCGTGCAGCAGCTGTCGTTCGAGGGCAAGCGCTGCGTCGGCGTGGTCTATGAGCAGGGCAATGGGTTCTATCGCGCTGGCGTGCGGCGCGAAGCCATCCTGTCGGGCGGCGCCATCGAGTCGCCGCGCGTGCTGATGCTGTCCGGCGTGGGGGAGGCGGCGCAATTGCGCCAGCACAATATCAGGGTGGTGCATGACCTGTCCGGCGTGGGCAAGAACCTGCACGATCACATGCTGGTGCCGGTCATCTACGAAGGCAGGCAGGCCATTCCCGCGCCGGACGACCCCGGCCTCACCGTCCTGCACGCGCAGCTGTTCGCCAAGACGGATCCGGCGCTGGACGGACCGGACATGCAGCCCCTGTTCTTCAACGTGCCGTACTACACGCCTGAACAGACAGGTCCCGCCAATGCCTTCACCCTGTGCGCGGCCTGCGTGATGCCGACCAGCCGGGGCCAGCTACGCTTGACCGGCGCCGGCGTGGACGATCGCCTGCTGCTGGATCCCAACGTGTTGGCCACCCAGCATGACGTCGATGTGCTGGTCGCGTCGATCAGGCAGATGCGCCAGATCGCCGCCCAGCCCGCCTTGCAGCCCTGGCGCGGACGCGAAATCTATCCGGGCGAGGACAAGCAGACCGACAGGCAGCTGGCCGATTATGTGCGCAGCGCCGTGGTCTCCTATCATCATCAGGTCGGCACCTGCGCCATGGGCAGGGATCCCGCCGCCGTGGTGGATCATGAACTCAAGGTGCATGGCTTGAAGGGCGTGCGGGTGGTCGACGCTTCGATCATGCCCATGGTCACTTCGGGCAATACCAATGCGCCCGTCATCATGATCGCGGAGAAGGCGGCCGACATGATCAAGGCCGCCGCGCGCGCGGGTTGAGGCCCGCGCGTGGGCACGCTAGTCCAGCAGGTCGGAGTAGTCGCCCGTTTCGTAGTCTTTCAGCAGGGTCCAGGGCGCGGGGGACGGCGCGGCCGCGTCGGTCACCGTGACCTTGCTGACCGAGAGGCCGTGCGGACCCTGGATCTCGATCCGGCGCGCGTACTGCCCCTGGATATCCCAGTCGATGAGGACCTGCGATTCGCCGCGCGCCTGGCGGTAGCGCTGCACGCCTTGGGCCGGCGCGCCGTCGGGCTGCATGCGCTGCAACTGTCTCGGGTCCGCGATGCCATAGGTGGCCGCCCAGGAGCCGTTGTAGCCGACGTTGCCGTAGTTGGCCTCGTCGATGTCCAGCACCTTGTGCTGCTTGCGCAGGACCATGCGCACCTGATCCTTGCCGGCGGCATCGCGCCGCACCCAAAGGGGCGAGCCCGTCGTGTTTGCATGGGAATGGCCGGCATGCGGATCCTGGCCCGCTTGTCCGTCGTCGTGTCCATGTTCCACGCTGGCGCGCAGCGCGGCCGGATAGTCGCGCTCGATCCATACCAGGTCCGCGCGCCGGTACATCAGGTCGGCGTAGCGGGTTTCACGCTGCACGCCGTCGCTGCCGATCGACGACGCATAGCGTTCGATGCGCAGGTTCAGATCGGGCGGGGCGGGCAGCGCGGGCGCCGGGGCGGCCGGGGCCGGTTCGGGCGCATTGTCCGCCGCGCCCGCCGCCGCCGGCAGGCAGGCCAGCAGCAGGCAGGCGAGGCCGCGCCTGACGGTTGCGTTCAAGGGTTTCACAGGCCGGCCGCCTCGCGGACCTTGCCGAACACCTTGGTGTTGTCCATGGTGCCCTTGAAGATCTTCGCGCCAGCGCCGCCCGCGAACAGCATGACGTCGCCGCCGCCGTGGGTTTCCGCGCCGGGCTTGCCCAGGACGACGCCGACTTCCTGAAGGAAGTTGTCGTCAAAGGTATTGACGTTGCTCAGATCGTCGCGCGCGGCGCCGCGCGCCGGCGCGATCCAGGCCTTGTTGCCGTCTTCCGGGTTGGTCTTGCTGTCGGCGTCGGCGTTCGGGCGACCGCCGTTGCCGAACACCAGCGTGGTGTAGGGCTTGCCGTCGGCGGCCAGCGCGGGCTTGCCATCCGCATAGGACTTGACCGTGCCCAGGATGGGGTTGCCGATCTTGGGATAGCCGTTGAACGCGATGGCGTGGTCATGGTCGGCGGTGACCACGATCAGCGTGTTCTTCAGGCCGGGGTCCTTCTTTTCCATGAAATCCAGCGCGGTCTGGATCGCGCTGTCGAAGGCCAGCGTGTCTTCCAGCGCGCGCTTGGCGTTGGTGCCGTGCAGCGCATGGTCGATGCGGCCGCCTTCCACCATCAGGAAGAACCCATTGCTGTTCTTGCTCAGCACGCCCAGCGCCTTGTCCGTCATCTCGGCCAGGCTGGGCTGGTCATAGCCCAGGGCCGGCTTGACGCGGTCCAGTTCATAGGCCATCTCGCTTTGCGAGAACAGGCCCAGCAGCTTGCCGGTGGCCGCGGGATTCAGCGCGCGCAGCGCGGTGCCCGTATCGACGTAGGTATAGCCCCTGGCCTGGAAGGCCGTCACCAGATTGACGCCGTCGGTGCGCTTGCTGGCCGGGTTGAGCGGCTTGGGCAGGTAGTTGCGCTGTCCGCCGCCCAGCAGCACGTCGATGCCGTCGCCAAGCCGGGTGTTGTAGTTCGCATGGCCCGGCGTCGATTGTTCGGCGATGGTGTTGTAGCCGTTGCGGTTGCATACGTGGGCATAGGTGGTGGCCGGCGTGGCGTGGCCGACGCGCGTGGTCGACACGGCGCCGACCGCGCGGCCCTTGGCCTTGGCCAGTTCCAGCAGCGTCTGGGCGGGCGTGCCGTTGGTCGGGGGGCAGGTGCTGTCTTCGCCCGAGACGTATTGCTTGCCCGCGCCGTCCACGGCCACCGTGTCGGCCGACATGGAAATGACCTCGTTGCGCATCTTCACGCCGGTCATGTAGGCGGCCATGGACGGGGCGCTGTCGGTGGTCTGGCCGTCCAGCGAAAAGGTCTTGATGCGGGCGGCGTAAGGCAGCAACTGCATGGAAAGGTTGGCGCGCTCCGGGCTGACCAGCGAGCCGGGCTGGGCGGCAAGCTGCTTCTCGCCCTTGTAGATACGGGCGGCGGTCACGGTGACCGGACCCATGCCGTCTCCCAGGAAGAAGATGACGTTCTTGGCCTCGCCCGCGGCGTGGGCGAGCGGGGCGCCCGCCGCCAGGGGCAGGGCGAGCAGGACGGCGCGGCTGAGGCGTGAAATGCAATGGTTCATGATCGTGTCCTTGGGCGTTTTCGGTTCGAGGCGTGAGGTCGTCTTCATCACAGATTGACTGCCTTGCGGATCAGGCCGAATACGTCGGTATTGGTGATCACGCCCGAGAACTTGTCGGCGTTCAGGCCGATGGCGCCCAGGAACACATCGGCGCCGCCGTGGGTTTCCGAGTCGCTGGCCGGATCCATCGGGATCACGGCTTCCTGCAGGTAGTTCTTGTCTTCCAGCGCGGTGTCGTCGATCGGGCCGCGCGTCGCCAGGCGCTTGGGGCCGTTGCCGAAACCGATGATGGTGTAGGGGTTGCCGTCCACGTCCTTGGTCGGCACGGCCGGACCGACGTAGTTCTTGACCAGGCCCAGCACGCCGGGCTTGCCCGGTTCGGTCTTGCCGGTGCGGGCCGCGTATCCGTTCATCTGCAGCGTATGGTCATGGTCGGCGGTGACGACGATGAGCGTGTTCTTCAGATCCGGATCCACCTTGCGCATCTTGTCCAGCGCGAGCTTGATCGAATCGTCGAAGGCCACGGTGTCCTGCAGCGCGCGGCGCGCGTTGGTGGCGTGCAGCGCGTGGTCGATGCGGCCGCCTTCCACCATCAGGAAGAAGCCCTTGTTCCTGGCGGCCAGCGCGTCGATCGCCTTGCCGGTCATGTCCGCCAGGCTGGGCTCCTTGGCCGGGTCGCGGTCCAGGTCGTAGGCCATGTGGCTCTTGGTGAAGAGGCCGGCGATCTTGCGGCCGTCGGTGGGCAGCGCGTCGAAATCGGCGCGATTCGCGGCGTAGCCGTACCTGGTCTTGATCTCGTCGATGAGATTGCGCTTGTCGTTGCGCTTGCCGCCGTTTTCCTTGGGCAGGAAGTAATCCGTGCCGCCGCCGAAGAATACGTCGATGCCGTCGTTCAGCCTGGCGTTGAAGCCGGCGCCGCCGGGCACCAGCGCCGCGGCAATGGTGTTCTCGGCATCGCGGTGGCAGACGTGCGAGTAGGTGGCGGCGGGCGTCGCGTGCGTGATGCGGGTGGTCGTGACCACGCCGGTGCCGTAGCCCTTGGCCTTCATGATTTCCAGCAGCGTTTCCACCGGCGTGCCGTTGCCGGCCGGGCAGGTGGCGTCATAGCTGGCGTGGTAGGGCTTGCCGTTGGCGTCGGTGGCCTTGGTGTCCGCGCTCATGGAGATGACTTCATTGTTCATCTTCACGCCGGTCATGTAGGCGGCCATGGAGGGCGCGCTGTCCGTCACCTGGGCATCGTTCGAGTACGTATGGACAAACGCCGTTTCCGGCAGCGTGTCGATGGTCAGGTCGCCATCTTCGCCGACCTTGTAGATGCGGGCGGCGGTGAGCGTCGTGATGCCCATGCCGTCTCCCAGGAAGAACAGGATGTTCTTGGGCGCCTGCGCGACAGGCGGCGTTGGCGTGGATGCCTTGTCGTCATCGCTGGAGCATGCCGCGACCAGGGCGGTCGCGGCCAAGGCGGACATCAGTGTCTTGGCGCGGATCATGAAAGGTTCTCCCCTGTAGGCAGCCGCGACTTTGAGGGAAAACTGTTTCAGGTGGATGAAAGACGGGCGCCCGGCGTGAAATATTGGCCGGCGGCCCGGTCCGGCGTTATGAAGCCTGACGCTTCATCGCGTCTTCCCATGCGATATCGGGTTTCCGGCGCGTGGCGGGCGCGCAGGCTGTCTGGACCGTCATCATGTCCGTCGGGAAGGCGGCCGATATGATCAAGGCCGCTGGGCGCGCGGGTTGAGTCCCGGGGGCTCCGCGCCCCGCGTCACCGCGGCCCACAGCATGTCGAATCCCGCCATCTTGTAGGCCTCGGCGTGTTGTGGCCGGGTCATGGCCAGGCGCACTGTCGTATCGGCGATGGCTTTCTCCGTCGCGTCGGAAAGCGCCAATGCTTCCCGGTCCGTCAGGCCGGCAAAGCGTCGCCGGCAGGCCTGGAGGTCCGGGAAGGCATACAGCGTTTCCACTCTGCGCAACTGCCCGGCCGACAGGCGGTCCGACGCCAGCAATTGATTCATCGTGGAATACGCATCGGGATTGGCCGCGCCCCAATCGATATAGCGGTTCCAGAGGAATTGCGCGGTCTGCCGCGACGACACGCCGGCGGCGGGCGCGCCAAGGCCCGCCTCCAGGTCCTGGAGCAGATGCTCGAAGACCGCGGACAGCAGGACGTCCTTGGTCGGAAAATAAAGGAACAGCGTTCCTTCCGCGACGCCGGCGAGTCGGGCGATCATCATGGTGGACGCGCGCAGTCCTCGCGTCGCGATGATCTTGACGGCCGAGCGTAGCAAGGCCATTTCCTTGTCTTTGCTTCTGGGACGGGCCATGGTCAATGAAAGGCGTTGGGCGCGATGAAAGCCACCCCGCATCCAGGCCCGTCTGCGGCCAGAAGAGCCGTGGCGATGCGGCCGGGTTCGTGCAATGAGGCGGATGCGCGGTGGGAGGTGGTGAGATTCTATTTGGATTCTTATAATTTACACAAGATTTATTTGATTCTAAATAGATTCATTTTCCCGGCGCTGGAGCTTGGCGTTCCCACCCTGGCTTTTCCCGATCGCTTCGGCGGGCCTTGAGCGTCGCAGCCCGTTTGACGACCATGCGGGCGATCCATTGCGCGTATTCATGCGCAAGCGCGTCGCTCGGGCGGGCCCGCATCGTCGCCAGGGCGTGGCCGCGATGGCGAGGCGGCCGAGCGGGTCACGCGATGATGGGCACCTGCGGGGCCGCGCTCCTGGGCAGGTGACCGGTCAGGCGCGGATCGACCTGAACCTCCACCCGCATCGCGCAGGGCCTGAAGCCCGCCCGCATGTACAAACCCAGGGCCGAGGGATGGTCATAGGTGCAGGTATGCAGCCACATGCGCGTGATGGGACGCGCCCAGGCCAGCGTCACGGCCCGGCTCATCAGCGCGCGGCCCAGGCCCTTGCCCGTGCATTCCGCCGCCAGCCCGAGGAAGGTCAGTTCGCACTGGCCCGCCACGCGAAAGTCCAGCTCCAGCATGCCCACGTCCTTCCCGGCGCTGCGGACGATGCGGACGTCGACATTGGGATCGCCAAGCGTGGCGGCCAGCTCCTCGTCGCTCATGAACAGCCGCGAGAACCACAGCCAGTCCGCGCCGATTTGCCGGAACAGGGCCCGGTAGGCATCCAGACCGAGGCAGGACGCCGGGGTCAGCGTGACGCCGTCGGGCAGGGGGACGTCCGCCGTGGCCGGCCTGGACAGCATTTCCAGATCGGTCACGACACTGGCGATATGGCCACGGGGCACGTCGCTGTAGCCGATGGCAACGGAGGGAGGCATGGGAATGTTCCGTGATGGGATGACGCCGGAATCTTGCCGCAGGCGTCGCGCGTTGTCTTGAACGCCATTTCACCCTTTGCGCCACAGGCTGGGCGGGACGCCGAAGCATGCGCGGAATCTGCGCGTCAGGTGGGATTGGTCCGCAAAGCCCAGATCGGCGGCCACGGCGGCGATGCGTTCTCCCCGGGCGATGCGCTCGCGCGCCAGGACCACGCGCCGGTTCCAGGCCCATGCCAGCGGCGGCATCCGATAGACCCTTGCAAACGCCCGCACCAGTTGCACCGGCGTCATTTCCGCTTCTTCGGACAGCTCCGCCAGCGACGGCAAGGCGAGATCGTCGCGCAGGCGCTCGGCCACTCGGAAGATGGCTGGGGGGATGAGCCCGGTGTCCTCGGGCTGGGGCGAACCCGCGATTTTCAGCAGCGCGTCCAGGATCGCCGTCAGGCCTTCCTGGGCCACGCTGTCAGGCGTGTCGCGATCCAGCGCGGACGCGATGGCCCGGAGCATCCCGGATGCGACCGCGGGCGCGCGCAACAGGGGCTTGTCGAAGACGGTTTCCCGGCTGACGCCGCACTGCTCGGACAGGATGGCCGGATCGACATGCATGCTCGCGAACTGCCAGGGCTGGCTGACGACGCTGGAGCTTTGAACCTGGGCCGGGTTGTAGAGCGTCACGTCGCCCGAGGCGGCATCGAAATTCCGTCCGTCCAGCCGGATCCGCTCCAGTCCCTGCACATTCACGCTGAGCACGAACTCATCGTGAAAGTGCGGCGCGAAGCCGCGCGCGTCATCGATGATGCGCACAACCTCGATGCCTTTGAATTGGCGGCGGGCGAAGAATCCCATGGGCGCAATGGTAGCTCAGGCGGCAGGCCGCCACGGCGTGGGAACCGCTGGCGCAGGCGCACTGCTGCGCCGGAAAGCGGTGATGTCGCTTGCACTCAGGGTTTATCCCCACAAGATCCCACTTGCGGAAAATCAATGCTCTATAGGACACTTTGTGTCATTAGGCGGCGCGATGGCGCGCACGCCGCGGCGCGGACGCACCGCGCAAGCAAGGGGAAGAGCATGAAACGTTGGACCATGAGCGCCATGCTGGCGCTGACGGCAGCCTGGGGCGTCGCGGCGCAGGCCGCCTATCCGGACCGCCCCGTGCGGCTGGTGGTGCCGTTCGGCGCGGGAGGCATCACGGACATCGTGGCGCGCCAGGTCGGCAAGGGCCTGGGCGACGCGCTGGGCCAGCCGGTCGTGGTCGAGAACCGGCCCGGCGCGGGCGGGGTGATCGCGGCGCAACTGGCGGCCAGCGCGCCGGCGGACGGCTACACGATCTTCATGGGCACGGTGGGCACGCAGGTGGTCAACCCGCTGATCTACCGCAAGCTGGCCTATGACGCGGACAGCTATGTGCCGCTCGGCCTGGTGTCGGGATCGCCGTACCTGCTGGCGGTGCGGGCGAGCCTGCCGACCCAGGATTTCGCGCAGTTCGCGGCCTATGCCAAGGCCAACCCGGCCAAGCTCAATTTCGGGTCGGCCGGGCAGGCAAGCTCGCCGCATCTGGGGTTGGAGCTGCTGAAGATGACGGCGGGCCTGGACATCGTGCATGTCCCGTTCAAGAGCGGCAGCGAGGCGGTGAACGCGGCCATCGGCGGGCAGGTGGACGTGGTGATGGATGCCAGTCCGGTCATCATGCCGCACGTCGCGGCGGGCAAGCTGCGCGCGCTGGCGGTGGCCAGCGACCGGCCGCTGCCCTCGGCGCCGGGCGTGCCGTCCAGCGCGCAGGCGGGCGACGCGGGCCTGCAGATCAGCTCATGGAACGCGTTCTTCGCGCCAGCGGGCACGCCGCCGGAGGTGGCGCAGAAGCTGAACGCCGCGCTGCGCCAGACGCTGGCCTCGCCCGAGCTGCAGCAGAAGCTGGCGGCGCAGGGCACGCAGCTCTATAGCGGCGCGCCCGAGGAATACCAGCGTTTCATCGCGGCCGAGAAGGCAAAGTGGGCCGAGATCGTCAAGCGCGCCGACATCAAGATAGAGTAAATGTCCCCCCCCGAGCGCTGGCGCGCTCCCCCCAGGGGGCGCTGCTGCGGACCGGCGGAGCCGGATCCGCGCAGCCCCGCTTGAGGAGGACTGCTTCATGCCGATATCTACTTCTTGCCGATATCTGCTTTCTGCGTCGTTGGTGGCGCGCCATGTTTTCTGGACAACTGAAATGAACATGCCTGTACATCCGCTCGCGGGGCAGCCGCTGGAGCTGGCCGACACGCTGCGCTCGGGCAATGCCTGGAAGATCCGGCTGGCCTGCGGCTACATGGGGCTGGCGCTGCGTCGCCGGACCTTCGATATCGTGCAGGGCGATCTGGAGACCGAGGCCTTTGCCGCCATCAATCCGTGGCGCCAGGTGCCGGCGCTGCTGACGCCCGAGGGGCTGTGGCTGGCCGAGTCGCAGGCGATTCTGTGGTACTTGGGGCAGGGCACGCGCTGGCTGCCCGATGAGCGGCTGGCGCAGGCGCGGGTGAGCAGTTGGTTGAGTTTCGAGCAGACGCAGCACATGCATGCTTTTGCCCAGCCGCGCCTGCTGATCCATCTGCGCGGCACGGCCCGGGTGGATGATCCGGCCATGCGGGAATGGCGGCGCCAGGGCATGAAGGCGGCGGCGCTGATGGATGCGCACCTGGCGGGGCGCGAGTTCCTGGTCGGCGACGCGCCGACCATCGCGGACATCGCGCTGTATCCCTATACGAGCATGGCGCACGAGGGCGGCTACGACCTGTCGGCCCTGCGCCATGTCCATGCCTGGCTGGCCCGCATGCGGGCCTTGCCGGGTTTTACGCCGTTGCTGGAAACGGCTTGAAGGAGCATAGAAATGGCCGACACCATGCACTTGTCGAAAGAGGAATTGATCGCGCGCGCGCAGGCCGACATGGAGCGCAAGCTCGACGCGCCGGAATGGACGCTGCGCCAGAAGCTGGCGCTGACCTGCCGCATCCTGTTCGACGGCGGGCATGATTCCGGGCTGGCCGGGCAGATCACGGCGCGCGCGCCCGAGGCCGGGCGCTACTACACGCAGCGGCTGGGACTGGGCTTTGACGAGATCACGGCGGATAACCTGCTGGTGGTGGACGAGGATCTGCGGGTGCAGGAGGGCGGCGGCATGCCGAACCCCGCCAACCGCTTCCACTCCTGGATCTACCGCGCGCGGCCGGACGTGAACTGCATCATCCACACGCATCCGCTGCACGCCGCGTCCTTGTCGATGCTGGAGGTGCCGCTGGAAATCTCGCACATGGACAACTGTCCGCTGTACGGCGACGTGGCCTTCCTGAAGGACTGGCCCGGCGTGCCGGTCGGCAATGAGGAAGGCGAGATCATCTCGGCGGCGCTGGGCGACAAGCGCGCCATCCTGCTGTCGCACCACGGCATGCTGGTGGCGGCCGGCTCGGTCGAGGAAGCCTGCGTGCTGGCGCTGCAGTTCGAGCGCGCCGCGCGCATGCAGCTGCTGGCGATGGCGGCCGGCAAGATCCAGCCGATCCCGCCGGCGCTGGGGCGCGAGGCGCACGACTGGATCCTGACGCCGCGCCGCTCGCAGGCGGGTTTCGCCTACTACGCGCGGCGGGCGCTCAGGACGCATCGCGACGTGTTGGGCTGAGGCTGGCCGCGCTCCAGGGCGGCGGCGCGTGCGTCAGTCCGCCCGGCAGCGCTTGGGGCCGGCGTCGGCCGCTGGTCCGCTCGGGGCGGGGCCGCTCGACGGACAGGCGCGTTTAGGGCATGCTTATCTGTTGTTTTCCGCTCCACGCCTGCCCATGATCGACCTGCCTCACCGATTGCGGACCCTGCGCCGCCAGCAAGCCCTGTCCCTGGAGCAGCTGGCGCAACGCACGGGCCTGACCAAGAGCTATCTTTCCAAGCTGGAAAGAGGGCTGAGCGAGCCGTCGATTTCCACCGTGCTGCGCCTGGCCGAAGCCTACGGCGTGGGCGTGTCGCAGCTGGTCGGCTCCGACCAGAACGCGCAGGACGAACTCGTCAGCCTGGTGCGCGTGGCCGATCGCGAGGCCTTGCAGCGCGGCGGGCTGGGCGCGGAATACCGCTATGAATCGCTGGCCGGTCGCCGCAAGGTCAAGGCCATGGAACCCTTCGTGGTGCACCCGCCGCGCGAATTCCCCGACGCGACGGCGGTGTTCCCGCATCCGGGCGAGGAATTCCTGCTGGTGCTCAAGGGCGCCATCGAGGTCCAGGTGGGCGAGCGCCAGTTCCGGCTCGACGCCGGCGATTCGCTGTACTTCGATTCCGAACTGCCACACCGCATGCGTACCGTGGGACGGACGCAGGCCGAGGTGCTGGTGGTGGCTGCCCACTGAGGTCGCGCGATTCCACTGTCTATTCCTGGTGCCCTCGGCGGCATTGCGCCCCGCCGGCCCCCCCATCTGGAGATCCGCTTTGAAACATGACCAATCGCGGCTGGTCCGCATCGATCCCGGCCCCCTGAAGCATCCCGTGCCGGGCAAGCCCCGGCGTCCCATTTCCGGCGACGCCGCGTTCCGCACCGAAACGGCCTTCGAAGGGCTGGCCGGCAAGGCCGAGGCCGGCGTCTGGGAAAGCACGGCCGGCAGCTTCCAGGCCAACACCACCGGCTATGTCGAGTTCGGCCATATCGTCGAGGGCGCGGCGCGCCTGGTGGATCCGGACGGCACCGTCCACGAGCTGGTGCCAGGCTCGAGCTTTGTCATGCCCGAAGGCTATACCGGCCGCTGGGAAGTCGATCAGTTCGTCAAGAAGATCTATTTCATCTCGCGCCAGGGCTGAGCGCTGCCGGCGCGCGCCTCAGGGCTAGGGCCGCTGCGGGTAGGCCGAGGTGCCGAAGGTATTGCCCATGCGGTTGCCGATGGTGGCCGGCGTGGGCAGGCCCATCTGGTTGGGCGGGCGGTGGGTGATGGCCTCGGACTCCAGCGTGGGCGGCGGCTTGGGCGCGGCGTCCGGCGCCATCCTCTGGTTCAGGCATTCATAGGACAGGGCGTGGTAGCCGTTGACCTCGGTGTCGATGCAGGCCGTGGCCGCCTTGCCGGTCTTGGTGTCGGGCGTCGTCGCGCCGGACGTTGCCGCGCCGGATGGCTGGCCCTGCGTTTCGGCGGCCATCGAGGAGGCGGCGGCCAGGGCCGCCGCCAGGAACAGGGTGTGCAGGCGCATGCGCGCTCCTTGTTTTCTTGTGTGCCGGCGGGCCGGCTCGGGCGCCAGCGGGGTCTCGCGCGAGGCCGCCGGGCGCATCAATCTAGTATAGGGACAGGCTCGCGCCCATAGGTGACGGGTATAAGACGCGCCGTGCGTCCCCTGCATGCCCGCGCGCCACAGACGCTTCATCTCCCATCTCCTGCATGGCGCCCGCTCACGCGGGCGGGGCGTCAAGACTGCGCGCTGCCCATGACATGGCGGCGCTCGCCCTGATCCGCATTCCATTCCCTGTCCGTCATGCGGGCGTCATATAGGCAAGGCCAAAAAACAGCGCTGGGCCCGGAAATTTCCGGGCCCTTTTTTTGTTTCGGGTGCGCTTCCCAGGGGCGCCGGCGCTGTTACGTGAAATTTTTCTTACAACGCGCAGTCCCGGGCTCGCCAGTACGTCTAGTAACAAGCAGAAGCTGCGGACGAGGACATGCGGGCAGAAATCCGTCACGAGATTGTCAAGCGCACTGCACGGTAGCGGCCGGCCACTGACCGGTTTTCATAAAAGGAACTGAGTGCATCGCTATGCATGATTTCGAGAGTAAGGGCAGCGCCTTGCGCGCAGCGGGAGCGATCGTCCTGACGCTGGCGGCCGGCGCCGCCTGGGCGCAGGCCGCCGCGCCCGCCGATGCCGCCGCCGCGGCAGCCGACCAGCGCCGCGTCAACGTCAACGAGTACATCGTGCGCGGCAACACCGTGCTGGAGGCGCGCGATATCGAGAAGGCGGTCTATCCGTACCTGGGGCCGGACCGCACGCTGTCCGACATCGAGGCCGCGCGCGAGGCCCTGCAGACCATCTACCAGGAGCGCGGCTATCAGTCGGTGTACGTGGACCTGCCCGAGCAGCAGGTGGCCGACGGCATCGTCTTCCTGCAGGTATCGGAAACCAAGGTGGGCCGCGTGCGCGTGGTCGGCGCCAAGCACTATTCGCCGCTGACCATCCGCGACGAAGTGCCCGCGCTGCAGGAAGGCGAGGTGCCGAACTTCAACAAGGCCCAGGCCGAGCTGACCAATCTGAACCGGGGCGCCTCGCGCCAGGTGGTGCCGCTGGTCAAGGAAGGCCGCATGCCGGGCACCATGGACGTGGACCTGAAGGTCGAGGACAAGAGCCCCTGGCACGCCAGCGTGGGCCTGAACAACGACTACAGCGCCGACACCAAGAAGCTGCGCAGCACCGCCTCGATCGGCTACGACAACCTGTGGCAGCTGGGCCATTCCGTCAGCCTGACCTTCTTCACCGCGCCGCAGCAGACCGACAACGCCAAGGTCTGGTCCGGCTCGTACTCGATGCCTTTGTCCAACCGCTGGAGCCTGCAGTTCTCCGGCTACAAGAGCGACAGCAACGTGGCCACCATCGGCGGCACCAACGTGCTGGGCAAGGGCCACTCGTTCGGCGTCAGCGCGACCTACAGCATGGAGCCGCAG
This sequence comes from Achromobacter sp. 413638, assembly GCF_043119405.1. NCBI lineage: Bacteria > Pseudomonadati > Pseudomonadota > Betaproteobacteria > Burkholderiales > Alcaligenaceae > Achromobacter > Achromobacter sp. 413638. The sequence goes on along the minus strand of NZ_JBICCO010000014.1, from coordinate 28,653 downwards.
GGCGAGTGGTACAACTCGCTGACGATGGGCATCGACTACAAGAAGTTCGATGAAACCACGCGCTTCGGCAACAACGAAGAACTCATCCCACTGAAGTACCTGCCGTTCACGTTCTCGTACAACGGCTACCGCTATTCCGAGTCCTCGCAGAGCAGCGTGGGCCTGTCGATCGTCGGCGCCACGCGCTCGTCCTTCGGCATCGGCAGCGGCTGGAAGGAATTCGACGATAAACGCTATCGCGCCAGCCCCAGCTTCGCGCTGCTGCGCGGCGACGGCACCCACACGCACAACCTGCTCGGCGACTGGCAGCTGGGCCTGCGCGGCGCCTTCCAGATTTCGTCCGGCGCCCTGGTGTCCAACGAGCAGTTCTCCGCCGGCGGCGCCACCAGCGTGCGCGGCTACCTGGCCGCCGAGCGCACCGGCGATGACGGCTTGCTCGGCTCGGTCGAGTGGCGCACGCCGTCGCTGGCCCGCTGGCTGGGCCCCAACGTCAACGAGTGGCGCTTCTACGCCTTCGCCGACGCCGCCACCCTGCGCCTGCGCGAAACGCTGCCGGAGCAGGACGCCAGCTACTCGCTGGCCAGCGTGGGCCTGGGCACCCGCATGCAGGTGCTGGACTGGCTGAGCGGCTCGCTGGACTGGGGCTACCCGCTCAAGGACGGTCCCAACACCCGCAAACACGATCCCCGCCTGAACTTCAACTTGCGCGCCAGCTTCTGAGCGCGCACGCAACCGCATTCCTCCCGGAGTCCTGACCATGCAACGTTTACTGATGTTCCTACTGACCGTGCTGGCCGGCCTAGCGCCGGCGGCCGCCAACGCCTGGTGGCAGGCCGACTGGCAATACCGCAAGCAGATCACCGTGGACACCACGCCGCAAGGCGCGCCGCTGGGCGGCTCCGCCGGCCGTTCGCCGCTGCTGGTGCGCCTGCACACCGGCAACTTCACCTTCGACGGCATCAGCGAGAAGGGCGCCGACATCCGTTTCGTCGCGGCCGATGATCAGACCGTGCTGAACCATCAGCTCGAAGCCTTCGATCCGCTGCTGGGCATCGCCCTGATCTGGGTGGACGTGCCCGAGCTGGCCGACGGCCAGCGCCAGGACATCTGGATGTACTACGGCAACCAGAAGGCCCCGGCCTCGGCCAATGGCCAGCTGACCTTCGACCCGAACTACACGCTGGTCTACCACTTCGACGGCGCCGCCGGCGCGCCGCCGCGCGACACCACCGCCTACAGCAACCACGCCCAGACCCCGACCACCGCCGCGGTGGACGGCGTGATCGGCCGCGCCGCGCAGTTCGCTGGCGGCGCGCCGCTGATGCTGCCCGCGAGCCCCTCGCTGGCCATCCCGGCCGCCGGTTCCTTCACGTTCAGCGCCTGGGTGCGCGCCGACCAACCCGCAGGCGAACAGCTGATCTATGCCCGCCGCGACGCCGGCAATTCGCTGCTGGTCGGTATCAATCAAGGCGTGCCCTTCGTCGAGGTCAACGGCCAGCGCAGCCAGCCCGGCCAGCCCCTGGCCCCGGCAGCCTGGCAGCACGTGGCCGTGACGGCCGACGGCAGCAAGGTCAACCTGTACGTCAATGGCCGCGTCTCGTCGTCGCTGGCCGCCAGCCTGCCGCCGCTGAACACCGTCGCCGCCCTGGGCGGTGACGTGCCGGCTCCGGCCGCCGCCCCGGCTGCCCCCGCCGCGCCCGCCGCCGACGGTCAGGCGCCGGCCGAAGCCGCGCCCGCCCGTCCGGTCTATGCGCCGTTCGTGGGCGCCATCGACGAAGTGCGCCTGTCCAAGATCGCCCGCCCCGCCGCGCTGATCCTGGCCGACGCCACCGCGCAGGGCGCCGAATCGCGCCTGGTGGCCTATGGCACCGACGAAGAGCAGTCCGGCTTCGGTTTCGGCGGCCTGGGCTTCCTGCTCAAGGCCGTGCCGATCGACGCCTGGGTCATCATCGCCATCCTGGTCGTGATGATGGTGCAGTCCTGGTTCATCATGATTCGCAAGAGCCGCAACGTGGCCCGCGTGGCCCGTGCCAACGACGCCTTCCGCGAATCGTTCGCCAAGGTCGGCAAGCGCCTGGAACTGCTGGCCGACGACGCCAACCTGGCGCGCTCGCTGGAGCATGCCTCGCTGTGGCGCCTGTACCGCGTGGCGGTCAATGAAATCCGCACCCGCCGCGAGCAGGGCGCCGACACCAGCTCGATCTCGGCCGCCACCATCGAAGCCATCCGCGCCTCGATGGACGCCGTGCGCACCAAGGAAAACCAGGTGCTGGGCGCCAAGCTTGGCTCGCTGTCCAACGCCATCGCCGGCGGCCCGTACATCGGCCTGCTGGGCACGGTGCTGGGCATCATGGTGGTGTTCCTGGGCACGGCCATGGCCGGCGACGTGAACATCAACGCCATCGCGCCCGGCATGGCCGCCGCGCTGCTGGCCACCGCCATGGGCCTGTTCGTCGCCATCCCGGCCCTGTTTGGCTACAACCGCCTGGTCTCGCGCAACAAGGAAGTCAGCGCCGATATGCGCGTGTTCGTCGACGAGTTCGTCACGCGCCTGGCCGAAGTGCATGGCGAGACGCAGGAGCAGGAAGCCGCCCACCATCCCGCGCCGCGCGCTGCCGGCCGCCCCGCGGTCCGCGACGCGCAGCCCGCCGCCGCCGAAGCATAAGGAGATCCCATGGCTTCCGTATCCGCCGCCCAGGATGATGACGACGACGCGCCCGTCGACGGCATCAACATCACGCCGCTGGTCGACGTGCTGATGGTGGTGCTGGTCATGTTCATCCTGACCGCCACCGCGCAGATCGCCGGCATCAAGGTCAACCTGCCCAAGGCCAGCTCTTCGATGGCCCTGTCGCAGCCCAAGACCAAGGCGATCTCCGTCAACGATGCCGGCCAGGTCTTCCTGGACGCCTATCCCGTCACCCTGCCCGAGCTGGAGGACAGGCTGCGCACCGAGAAAGCGCTCAATCCCGACTTCCCGGTCATCGTGCGCGGCGACGCCGCCGTGCAGTACCAGAAGGTCGTGGAAGTGCTGGATCTGCTGCGCCGCCTGGAACTCGCCCAGGTCGGCCTGGTCACCGGCAAGCCGCAATAGGGGCCGAGGCAAACGTCATGTCGTTTCCTGAATCCGATTCCCCGCGCGCGCGGCGTCCGGCGCTGCGCTGGCTGAAGCTGGCGGCGGTGGCCGTGGCGCTGGCCGCCGCGGCCTATCTGCTGTGGCGCTGGGCCAATGACATGTCCGGCGTGCGGCGCGAGCCGCCGAAGGTGTCGGCCATCATTCCGCTGCCGCCGCCTCCTCCGCCGCCGCCCGAGCCCGAGAAACCGCCGGAGCCCGAGCAGCCCAAGGAAGAGCAGCAGCCCGTGCCCGAGCCTGAGCCCGTGCCCACGCCCGAGCCGCCCAAGCCGCAGGACGAGGCGCCGCCTCGGCCGGCCGACGACCTCGCCAACCCGATGCAGATCGATGGCGACGCGCAGGCCGGCAACGACGCCTTCAACATCGGCGCCGGCCAGGGCAAGGGCATGTCGGGCGGCGGCGGCGGCCGCGCCGGCAACGCCACGTACAGCCAGTACCTCGCCTACGCGCTGCAGAAGATCCTGCGCGAGGACGAGCGCACCCGCAACCTGACCTTCCGCCTGCAGGCCAACATCTGGCTGACGGCGAGCGGGCAGGTCACGCGCGTCGAGCTCACCAAGTCCAGCGGCGATGCGGACGTCGACGCCCGCGTGGTGGCGGCCTTGCGCGCGGTGCCTGCGCTGGACGAACGTCCGCCGGCCTCGGTCAGCATGCCCATCCGCGCCTCGCTGACCGGCCGCCGTCCCTCCTGAAATCACGAACCGAACAGATCCCTGGAGTGTCAAGACAATGAAGTTCCAACTCAACCGACTGGCCGCCGCGCTGGCCCTGGCCGCCGCGGGCGCCGTGGCGCTGCCGGCGCAGGCCGCGCCGGCCCCGTCCGAGAACGCGACCGTCAACCTGATCCGCCTGCTGGTGCAGCAGGGCGTGATCAAGCAGGACCAGGCCGACGCGCTGGTGGCGCAGGCCGAGGCCGAGGCCAAGAGCGCGCGCGCGACCGGCAATGACCGTGGCGCCGCCGTGGCGCAGGCCGGCGACGTGCGCGTGCCGTACATCCCGCAGACCGTGCGCGACCAGATCCGCGACGAGGTCAAGGCCGAAGTGATGACCCAGGCCAAGGAAGAGAACTGGGCCCAGCCGAACACCTTCCCCGACTGGGTTTCGCGCATCACGGTCGAGGGCGATGTGCGCGTGCGCGACGAGTCGCGCCTGTACTCGGGCAGCAACAGCAACGAAATCACCGATTTCGCGCGCTTGAACGCCAAGGGGCCGTACGACGTCAATCCGCAAGGCGGCAACAGCTACCCGCCGATGCTGAACACGCGCGAAGACCGCCGCAACCAGCTGCGCGTGCGCGCCCGCCTGGGCGTGCGCGCCGAGCTGTCCGAGTCCTGGACCGCCGGCATCCGCCTGGCCACGGGCAGCGACGACAGCCCGGTGTCGACCTCGCAGACGCTGGGCGGCGGCATGTCCAAGAAGGACATCTGGCTGGACCAGGCCTACCTGACCTACCGTCCGACCAAGTGGGCCACCGTCACCGGCGGACGGATCGGCAATCCGTTCGATTCCACCGACATGCTGTTCTCGAACGACCTGAACTTCGACGGCGTGGCCGCGATCTTCAAGCACCCGCTGCAGGGCCGCGACGTGACGCTGTTCGGCACGCTGGGCGCCTTCTCCACCGAGTACAGCGCCAACGGCTGGAACTCGTCGTCCTTCAAGGAAGGCAAGAGCGAGGACAAATGGCTGCTGGCCGCCCAGGCCGGCGCCGAGTGGAAGGTCAACAACAGGAACACGCTGCGCGGCTCGCTGGCCTACTACCACTTCGACAATATCGCGGGCAAGCGCTCCAGCCCCTGCTCGCCGTGGAACGGCGACCAGAACTGCGACACCGACTGGTCGCGTCCGGCCTTCATGCAGAAGGGCAACACGCTGTTCCTGCTGCGCGACATCATGGCCAATCCGGCCAACCCCGGCGCCACGCCGCAGCCGCAGTTCGTGGGCCTGGCGTCCAAGTTCGACCTGCTGGACGTGAACCTGCGCTGGGATACGCGCGTGTTCGACGGCCTGGGCCTGCGCCTGAACGGCAACTACATCCGCAACCTGGCCTACAGCAAGGGCAAGATCTGGAGCCGCTCGCAGGGTCATCTGGTCAACAACTTCAACGAGAACGGCGAAGTGCAGAGCGGTCCGAATGCCTGGATGCTGCAGGCCACGCTGGGCCGTTCGTTCGACCTGAAGGAGAAGGGCGACTGGCTGGCCTTCGTCGGCTACAAGTACATCCAGCCGGATGCCTTGCCCGACGGCTTCAACGATTCGTCGTTCCACCAGGGCGGCACCAACGCGCGCGGCTACTACATCGGCGGCAGCTACGCCTTCGACAAGAACGTCTATGGCGTGTTGCGCTGGATGAGCACCAAGGAAGTCTACGGCGCGCCGCTGGCCATCGACACCATGCAGTTCGAGATCAACGCCAGGTTCTGAGGCCATGGACATGCACACCGTATGGGATGAATCCGGCCGGTCCGCGCCGCTGTCGGCCGGGCGCGGCCGCCGGCTGGCGGCCATGGCGGCGCTGTGCGCCGCGGGCCTGACGCTGGGCGGCGCCGCGCAAGCCGAAAGCATGGAAGAGAAGCTGCGCGCGCAGCTGCGCAGCACCACGCAGCAGCTGCAGCAGATGCAGAGCGAGCAGGCCCAGGTCAACGCCGCCAAGGCGGCGGCCGAGGCGCAGCGCGACGCGGCGCAGAAGGAGCTGGAAGCCTTGCGCGGTCAGCTTGCCCGCGCCCAGGGCCAGGCCGAGAAGCTGTCGCAGCAGCAGAGCGCCGTGCTGGAAAGCGCCCAGTCGCAGATCGCCGCCAGCAACGCCCAGCTGGGCAAGTTCAAGGGCGCCTACGACGAGCTGCTGGTCCTGGCGCGCACCAAGGAAAGCGAGCGCGCCAAGCTGGCCGGCGCGCTGGCCCAGCGCGACGAACAGGTCAAGAGCTGCGTCGCCAAGAACCGCGAGATGTACCAGGCCGGCAAGGACATCCTGAACGCCTACGAGCGCGTCAGCACGGGCGACATGATGGCCATGCGCCAGCCCTTCGCCCGCAGCGCGCGCGTGAAGTTCGAGGAACAGGCGCAGGAGTACGGCGACAAGCTGTACGACGCGCAGGTCCCGGCCTCGCCCGCGATGCAGGCCCAAACCAAATAAACCCGCAAGGAAATGACGATGACCGACTCCAACCTGATTCTCGACGTAAGCGCCGAACGCCTGCAGGAAGTGCTGCAATCGGCCGGCTACCGCGTCACCGTGTCCGAGCAGAACGGCATGGTGCAGCTGCTCAGCGCCAGCCAGGGCGTGGGCTTTGCCGCGCGCATGGGCAACCCGGCGCTGCCGGAAGGCCAGTTCCTGGACTACACGCTGAGCTGCGCGCTGCGCGTGCAGGGCGAGCTGCCGGCCGGCCTGGCCGAGCGCTGGAACGTGGAAAAGCGCTTCGCCCGGCTGACCGTGCAAGGCGCCTTCCTGGTGCTGGAACTGGACGTGATCGTGGCCGGCGGCGTGTCCGAGAATTATCTGCTCGCCACCACCGAACTGTGGGACCGCCTGCTGCAGGAATTCCTGCTGTTCCTGCGCGCCAACGCCACGCCGGGCGCCGGCGAGGAAGCCGGGCAGTCCCAGGAATCGCTGTCCGAGGCGCAGGCCGAATCCGCGGCCGAGCCGACGACGCACTAAGGCCCGCGGGGCGGCGCCCCGGGCCGGCGTCCGCGATGGCGGATCCGGTCCGTGTCCGCCGCCCGCCGCGAGCGCTTGCCAGCTTGTGAGACAGACCATGAACAGCATCCTGAAACAGCCCACGAAAGTCCGTATCGCCGCCGCCGTGCTGCTGGTCGCCGGCGCGGCCGGCGCGGTCGCGCTGATGCGCGGCAGTCCCGCCCAGAGCAGCGAAAGCAAGCCCGCGCCGCAAGCCGCCGCCAAGCCGGCGGCGGCCGCCGCGCCCGCCGCCGGCGTCAAACCGCCGGCCGTGGCCACGCTGGGCGCGGTGCAGGTGGATCGGGACGAGCTGCAGCGCCAGCTGCAGGCGCTGCCGCCGCAGGCGCGCGCGCAGCTCAAGGACAATCGCGCGGGCCTGGATCAATGGCTGCGCGCCCGGCTCGCCGAGAAGGCCTTGATCGAACAGGCGCGGGTGCAGGGGTGGCAGGACAAGCCCGAGGTCAAGCGCGCTTTCCAGGCGGCGCAGGAACAGATCCTGATGCAGAGCTACCTGGAATCCGTCAGCCGCGCGCCCGACGACTATCCGACCGAGGCCGACCTGGCCTCCGCGTATGAGCGCGCCAAGCCGCAGCTGGCACAGCCCGCGCTGTACCGCGTCAGCCAGATCTTCCTGCCGGCCCCGCTGGGCGACGCCGAGGCCGTGGCCGCCGCGCGCAAGCAGGCGCAGGAACTGGTCAAGCGGGCCCAGGCGCCCAAGGCCGATTTCGCCGCGCTGGCGCGCGCCAATTCGCAGGATGCCAGCAGCCGCGAACAGGGCGGCGACATCGGCTTTTTGCCGCTGGCCCAGCTGACGCCGGAGATGCGCCCGGCGGTCGAGCAACTCAAGACCGGCGACGTGTCGGCCCCGGTGCAGTCCGCCGCGGGCTTTCATATCCTGAAGCTGGCGGACCTGCGTCCGGCCAGCGTGACTCCGTTCGATCAGGTCAAGGGCGAACTGCGCGCCGCGCTGCGCAGCCAGCGTCAGGAACTTGCCGCGCGCGCTTATCTGGAGGGCTTGCTGAATGCGGGAACCGTCAGTATCGATGGCGCGGCCCTCAATGCCGCCTTCGAGCAAACCGCGGCCGCCCCGGCGGCCGGCGGCGCCGTCGCGAGCGCCAAGCCCTGAGGCGCCGGAGCCTGTGCCCGCGCTGGCGCGGCGCCTGGATGACAGGCTGCTGCAGGCGCTGGGCCAGGCCGATCCGCCCGTCAGCGTCCAGAGCGCGGCGGCCCTGATTCAGGCGCTGCGCGCCACCTTTTCCGACGAGATGCGCAGATGGTTCCCGCTGGTGCCGGAAGCCGAGCCGGGCCGCGCGCGCGAGGCGGCGCGCGAGGCCAGCCTGGACCTGGCCGACCTGCGCGTGCTCTATCGCGCGCTGCGGGTCGCGTGGCTGGCCGAGCTGGTTTTCGGCGAGCGCGAGCTGGCGCACCGCTGGCTGTGCCAGCCCAAGCGCCGCCTGCACGGCCGGGTGCCGCTGCTGCTGTGCCAGTACGGCCGGTATGCGGCGATGATCGAGCAATGGCTGGTCAACATAGACGAAGGAAACGGCCCATGATCGCGCTTTGGCGCTTGAGCAACAGCCAGGACCTGCGGCCCCGGGGGCGACCGCCGGGCCGCTGGCATGGCCCCGGCGCGCCCGTGGTGGTGCTGGACGCCAGTCCGGCCGCCGCCGTGTTCGCGCGGCTGGCCCAGGCCGAGGTGGCGCACCCGCGCGCGCTGCCGCGCCACTACTTCCTGCTGGAGGTCGTCGCGCCGGAGAGCGCGGTACAGGACAGCGATGCGCCGGCCAACTGGCTCACCGACCTGCAGGCCACGCGCGCGCTGGGCAATGCCTGGCTGGCGCGCGGCGAGACCGCGCTGCTGCGCGTGCCCTCGGCGGCGGGCGGCCTGCAGTACCTGCTCAATGCCGAGCACCCGCAACTGGCGCAATGCCAGATCGTGTCGGCGCTGGCCTATCCCTACCTGCCGCATCTGACGGGGCTGGACAGCGCCGTGCTGGACGGGGCCGGCTGGCTGGTCACGGCCCGGCCGGGGGAGTAGCCGGGGGCGGGACTAGAATAAGCGGACGCCGCCGCTTGGCGGCGATCCCCTATCCGTTCCCCCGAGGAGCTTGCAGCATGACCGCAACTTCCGCTGCCCCAACGCCAGGCGCAGCGCTGCCCGCCGCCACCGTCCAGGTGGACATCATTTCCATCCAATCCCAGGTCGTCTATGGCTGCGTCGGCAACAACGTCGCCATGCCGGTGTTCCGCAAGGCCGGCTGGCGCGCGCTGGCCGTGCCCACCGTGATCCTGAGCAACACGCCGCACTATCCGACGCTGCATGGCGGAGCCGTGCCCATGGATTGGTTCGACGGCCTGTTGCAGGGGCTGGAAGACCGGGGCGTGACGCGCGTGGCGCGGGCCGTGGTCTGCGGCTACCTGGGCCAGCCGGCCCAGGCGGACGCGCTGGCGCGCTGGCTGCCGGCGCTGCGCGCCACCCGGCCCGACATCCAGGTGCATATCGATCCGGTCATGGGCGACCGCAACGACGGGCTGTACGTGAACGAGGGCCTGGTCGCGCAATACCGCGACCTGCTGGTGCCGCATGCCGACGGCATGACGCCCAATCATTTCGAGCTGGAGCTGCTGGTCGGCCGCAAGCTGGTCACGCTGGATGAAGTGGTGGCCGCCGCCCGCGAACTGATCGCGCGCGGCCCGCGCTGGATCGTGGCCACCAGCGCCGCGCCGGCCGAGGCCGAGCCCGGCACGCTGCGCCTGGCCGTGGTGACGCGCGATGAGGTCACGGTGGTCAGCCATCCGGAAATCGCCATTCCGCCGTCGGTGCATGGCACCGGCGACGTGTTCATGGCGGCCATCACCGCCGCGCTGTTGGCCGGCCAGCCTCTGGCCGAGGCCGCGCGCGATGCGGCGCGGCAGGTCACCGAGGCGCTGGCGCGCACGCGCGAGCTGGGCTGGGAAGAGCTGGCGGTGGAATAGTGGCGACGCGGCCCGCGCGCCTTCGATGGCGCGCGGGCCGCGTTGTGAGCCGCCGGCTGCCGCCGGGCCTCAGGGCACGATGGACAGGCCCACGCGGAACTGCGAGTCCTCGCGCCGGTTGTAGCCCAGCAGCGTCTCGCCATAGCCGTTGAAATACTGCAGGTGCAGGTAGCCGTTCATGTTCAGCCAGGTGCGCTGCAGCGGCCAGGCGAAATCCAGCTGGGTCGTGCGGCGCTGTTGGTCGCCCTGCCGGTACAGGGCCGTGACCACGGCGCCGTTGTCCTGGGCCCAGCGCAGCTGCCAGTCGACGCGGCCGGCGTAGTCGGCGTAGTCCGGGTTCTCGCCGGCCACGCCGAAATACGCCTTGATCCTGGGCGCGAAGGTCAGCGTGCTGCCGCCGTCGAGGCGATAGTGGAAACGCGGTTCGACATAGCCGTCGTTGACCGAGCGCGAATCGGGGCCGTCCTTGCCGTTCGAATTGTGCTCCGCGCCGACGTTCACCCCCAGGCGCCAGTTCTGGCTTTCCGAGGACCAGAGATTGTCGGACAGCCAGAAGACGCTGGGATTGAAGGTGGTGTCGATGAAGGGCATCGAGTCGCTCTGCAGATCCCAGAGCGAGGTCTGGGTGTATCCCAGATAGAAATTCTCGTACCAGTTCGCGGGCCGGTTGGCGGCCGGGCTGAAGAGGCGGTACTTGGCGCTGATCTGGAAGCGCGCGGTGGTCTTGCCGCGCGTGCCGATATCGAAATACACCGGCTTGTATTCGGAGATCGCGCTGCGAAAGCGCGAGAAGGCGTCCGCCTGGCCGGGCGCGGCGGACGCGTCGGGCGAGGGGCCGCCCTGCGGCGAGGCGCCGGCGGCGGCGACTTCGGGCGCGGGTACCGGCTGGCCGCTGCGTGCATCCACCACCGGACCCTGCGCCGGCGTGCTGGCCAGCGTGCCGCTGTCGCGGCCGGTGGCGTCCAGCGCCATCATGGCGGGCTGGCCCTCGATGGAAACGGCCTGCAGCCCGCGCGCGCTGGCGGGCACCTCGGCCGACCAGGCCAGGCGCGCGAAGTTGTTGACGGGCACGCTGTAGCGCGCCTGCTCGCCCTGCAGGCGCGCCAGGCTGCGCACGATCTGGCCGTCCTGGCCGCGCCATTGCAGCACCAGCTCGGGCGGGGCCTCCCAGGTGGCGCGGGCATTGCCTTCGTTGAAGTAGACCGCCTCGATGGTGACGGTGTCGCCCGGGGCGGCCGAGGGGCGGTCCAGCCGGTACGACACGCCGGCCGCGGCGGTGCCGGCCATGCCCAGCGCCAGGGCGGCGGACAGGACGTGCAGGGCGTGTATCGGACGGTCAATGCTCATAGGGGAAGAAGAGGTCAGAAGGACGAAGCAATGTAGCATCGCCCTCCGCAACCGTCTGTAAGCCCGCCTGTGCTTATGTAGGCATTGAAACAGCGCCGGGCCGGCCGGCGCGCCGTCCCTATTCGCCGAACTTGATGCCCTGGGCCAGCGGCAGCTGGCGCGAGTAGTTGATGGTGTTGGTGGCGCGGCGCATGTAGTTGCGCCACGCGTCCGAGCCCGATTCGCGGCCGCCGCCGGTTTCCTTCTCGCCGCCGAACGCGCCGCCGATCTCGGCGCCCGAGGTGCCGATGTTGACGTTGGCGATGCCGCAGTCCGAGCCCGAGGCCGACAGGAAGGTCTCGGCCTCGCGCAGGTCGTTGGTGAAGATGGCCGAGGACAGGCCTTGCGGCACGGCATTGTTCAGCGCCAGCGCCTGGGAAAAGTCGGTGTAGCGGATCACGTAGAGGATGGGCGCGAAGGTCTCGTGGCAGACCACGTCGGTCTGGCCCGGCATCTCGGCGATGGCGGGGCGCACGTACCAGGCGTCGGGATACTGTTCGGCCAGCGCGCGCTCGCCGCCGGTGACCTTGCCGCCCTGTTCGACCGCGGCCTTGAGCGCCGACTGCATCGCGTCGTAGGAAGCGCGGTCGATCAGCGGGCCGACCAGCGTGCCGGCGTCCAGCGGATTGCCGATGGGGGCGCTGGCGTAGGCCTGGTGCAGGCGGCGCAGCAGCTCGTCGGCCACGCTGTCGTGCACGATCAGGCGGCGCGTGCTGGTGCAGCGCTGGCCTGCCGTGCCGATGGCGCCGAAGACGATGCCGCGCGCGGCCATGTCCAGGTCGGCGCTGGGGCCGACGATGATGGCGTTGTTGCCGCCCAGCTCCAGCAGCACGCGGCCGAAGCGCTGCGCCACGCGCGGGCCGACCTGGCGGCCCATGCGGGTCGAGCCGGTGGCCGACACCAGGGCGACGGCATGGGAATCGACCAGCGCCTCGCCGATCTCGCGGCCGCCGATCAGCACTTCGGAAAGTCCCGCCGGCGCATCGCCGAAGCGCTGCGCGGCCTGCGCGAACAGCGCCTGGCAGGCCAGCGCGGTCAAGGGCGTCTTTTCCGACGGCTTCCACACCACGGCATTGCCGCAGACCAGCGCCAGCGCGGCGTTCCAGGACCACACGGCCACCGGGAAGTTGAAGGCGCTGATCACGCCCACCACGCCCAGCGGATGCCAGGTCTCCATCATGCGATGGCCGGGACGCTCGGAGGCGATGGTCAGGCCGTACAGCTGGCGCGACAGGCCCACGGCGAAGTCGCAGATGTCGATCATTTCCTGCACTTCGCCTTCGCCCTCGGCCAGGATCTTGCCGGCCTCCAGGCTTACCAGCCGGCCCAGCTCGCGCTTGTGGCCGCGCAGGGTTTCGCCGAACAGGCGCAGCAGCTCGCCACGGCGCGGCGCCGGCACGTCGCGCCAGGCCAGGCTGGCCTGACGGGCGCGGGTGATGGCGGCATGCGCCTGGGCCACGCTGTGTTCGCGCACCCGCGCCAGCTCGGCGCCGTCGATGGGACTGCGCGCGGCCAGCGTGCCGCCGGTGAGCGCGGCCGGGTCGAGTCCGAGCGCGCGCAGGATGTCAGATGAAGTGTCCATGCCGGTTCCTTGGGTAGCGGTGCGGGGCAGGGTTATGCCTAAGTGGCGATTTCGGAAAAAAATTTACTATACGAAACTCAAGCTGTAAATGCGAAACCCCCCGGATGCCGGCGCGCTTGCGCCGCATCCCGCGTCACCCGATCGGGAGCATTGATGGCCGTTGAACCCCTGCTGCGAGTCCAGGCAGTCACCAAGACCTACCGGCGCGACGGGCAGCCCGCCCACCTGGCGCTGGCCGGCATCGACTGCGAGCTGCGCCGGGGCGAGGTCATGGTGGTGGTCGGCCCGTCCGGCTCGGGCAAGAGCACGCTGCTGCGCACGCTCAACGGCCTGGAGACCATCGACAGCGGCGCCATCACGGTGGACGGCGTGTCCCTGACCGATCCCGCCACCGACATCAATCGCTGGCGCACCGACGTGGGCATGGTGTTCCAGCACTTCAATCTGTTCCAGCATCGCAACGCGCTCGACAACGTGGCGCTGCCGCAGCGCGTGGTGCGCGGCCGCGACCGCGCCCAGGCCGAGCGCTACGCCCACGAGCTGCTGGGCCGCGTCGGCATGGCCGACTACGGCGCCCGCTATCCCAGCCAGCTGTCCGGCGGCCAGCAGCAGCGCGTGGCGATCGCGCGCGCGCTGGCCATGGATCCCAAGCTCATGCTGTTCGACGAGGCCACGTCGGCGCTCGATCCCGAGACCGTGGGCGGCATCCTGGAGCTGATGCGCGCATTGGCGCGCGACGGCATGACCATGGCGGTGGTGACCCATGAAATGGGTTTCGCCCGCGACGTGGCCGACCGCGCCCTGTTCATGGACGCCGGCCGCGTGATCGAGGCCGGCACGCCGGCCGAGGTGTTCGGCAGTCCCCGGGAGGCTCGCACGCGGGCGTTCCTGGAGAAGATCCTGTAGCGGCGGCGCAAGGCCGATACAGTCGCCGCCAGCGAGCGGCATGCGCGCCGGCCCGGCGAAACCGGGCGCCGCCGGCGCGCGGATGGCAGGCCCGGCATGACGTCAGACCACACATTCAAGGGGTAGAGCATGTTCAAGATCAAGCAATGGCTGGGCACGGCCTGCGTGGCCTGGGCGGCGGCGTCGGCGGCGCTGCCGGCGCAGGCCGACGAGCTGGGCGACATCATCAAGCGCGGCGAGCTGCGGGTGGCGGTGCAGACCTCCGGACCGCTGATGAGCTTCATGGACAAGAACGGCAAGCGCACCGGCCTGGCGGTCGAGGTGGCCCAGCGCATGGCCGACGACCTGGGCGTGAAGCTGGTGCTGCAGGACTACGAGTGGAAGGGCCTGATTCCCGCGTTGCTGTCGGGCAAGGCCGACATGGTGGCGGCGGACATGACGCCCACGCCGCAGCGCGCGGCCCAGGTGCTGTTCTCGGCGCCGATGTTCTACGCCGAGACGGTGGCGGTGGTGCCGAAGGATTCGCCCTACAAGAGCTACGCCGAGCTGGACAAGGCCGGCGTCACGGTGGGCGCGCTGGGCGCCAGCACCTACGCTGAAGTGGGCAAGAAGATGCTGCCCAAGGCCACGCTCAAGGAATTCTCCGGCGGCAGCGCGCCGGTCGGCCAGGCGTTGTCCAGCGGACGGCTGGACGCCGGCATCATGTCCATGTCGACCGCGAACCAGTTCCTGATGGACTTCGGCAACCTGCGCGTGCTGGACGGCATCATGGTGCGCGAGCCGCTGGCCTTCGCGGTGGCGCCCAACGCCTTCCGCCTGAAGTTCTGGCTCGACAACTGGCAGACGCTCAAGACCGCCGACAACACGCTGCCCGAGCAGGTGAAGTACTGGTACTCCACCGACTGGAAGAAAGAGCACTGAGGCCGTCCGCCAGGGGCAGCGCGCATGGATTGGTTGATCGACTACTACAACTGGCGCATCGTCAGCCAGTACGCGGGCCAGTTCGCCGCCGGCCTGGCCAACACGCTGATCGCGGCCGGCGCCAGCCTGGCGCTGTCCGTGCTTGCCGGCATCCCGCTGGCGCTGGCGCGCATGTCGCCGCGCGCGCCCTGCTGGCGGCCGGTGGCCGGCTATGTGCAGTTCGTGCGCGCCACGCCGCTGCTGGTGCAGATCTATCTGGTCTATTACGCGGTGCCCATGCTGATACCCGGCGCCAAGGGCTGGAGCGAGATGGCGCTGGGCATCATGGCGATGACGCTGCACCACGCGGCCTATATGAGCGAGATCATCCGCGTCGGCATCGAGTCGGTGCCGCGCGGCCAGGTCGAGGGCGCCAAGGCCTGCGGCATGAACTACGGCCAGCGCCTGCGCTACGTGGTGCTGCCGCAGGCCTTCGCCAACACGCTGCCGCCGCTGCTGGGCCAGACGGCAGTGCTGATCAAGGACACCTCGCTGCTGTCGCTGATCACCGTGTTCGAGCTGGTGGCCGCCGGCGTGCAGATGAACAGCGAGCGCATCGTTCCCAACGAGAGCTTCCTGACCATCGCCGCGGGCTATCTGCTGATCTACGGCGTCATGCTGCTGCTGTCGCGCGGCGTCAGCTTGTGGCTGGCCGGCCCGGCCTGGAACGCGAGGTGAGCATGCTGGAATCCTACCTGTCGACCGCCGGCGTGGTGCTGCCCTTCCTGCTCAAGGGCTTCTGGGAAACGCTGAAGATCTCGTTCTTCGCCATCATCGCCGGCTCGCTGCTGGGCTTCGTCATCGGCGTGGTCCGCAGCTACCGCATCCGCGGCCTGCACCAGCTGCTGGGGCTGTACATCCACGTGCTGCGCGGCACGCCGTTCCTGGTGCAGCTCTATATCTTCTACTTCGTGCTGCCCAGCTCCGGCATCGCCTGGCTGCACTGGGACTCGGCCACGGCGGCCTTCGTGTCGCTGTCGGTCTACACGTCCTGCTACGTGGCCGAGATCATCCGGGGCGCCATCGAGGCCGTGCCGCGCGGCCAGACCGAGGGCGCCATGGCGCTGGGCCTGAAGCCCTTGCAGATCCTGCGGCTGGTGATCCTGCCGCAGGCGCTGCGGCTGATCGTGCAGCCCATGAGCGGTGTGTACGTCATGCTGATCAAGAGCACGGCCATTCTGTCCGTGGTCGGCATCACCGAGCTGACGCGCCAGGGCGAGGTCTTCATCATCACCTTCCCGGCCAAGTCGCTGTTCATCTACGCCATGATCGCGGCCATCTATTTCCTGTACTGCTATCCGCTGCTGCGCCTGGCCAACTGGCTGGAAAAGCGGCTGGCCGGCGGCCTGCAAGGCGCCAGCCTCAACTAGAACGGACGCCGCCGAGCACCATGCCCACCGAGTACGTCGACACCTACTACAAGCGCACGCTGTCCGACCCGCGAACCCGCTATCCGGCCCTGGCCGGCCCGGAAAGCGCCGAGGTCTGCGTGGTGGGCGGCGGCCTGGCCGGCCTGTCGGTCGCGCTGGAACTGGCCCGGCGCGGCCGGCAGGTCACGCTGCTGGAAGGCAGCCGCATCGCCTGGGGCGCCTCGGGCCGCAACGGCGGCTCGGTCTCGCCCGCGTTCTCGGCCGGCGCCGACGCCATCCGCCGCCATGTGGACGAGGATCATTACCGCGCGCTTTACCGGCTGTCGATGGAGGGCGTGGAGGTCATCCGCGCCAACATCCGCGACCTGGACATCCGCGACGCCCACAAGGTCGACGGCCGCCTGCGCGTGGTGCGCTACGACGCCGGCGACGCGCTGCAGCGCTGGTGCGAGGAACAGCAGCGCGTTTTCGAACGCGACGTGCGCGTGCTGTCGCGCGCCCAGCTGCGCGAGCGGCTGGTGACAGAGGCCTATTTCCAGGGCGTGGACGATCCCACGTCCTTCCATTTCCATCCGCTCAACTACGCGCGCGCCCTGGCGCGGGAGTGCGCGAGGCTGGGCGTGCGCATCCACGAGGATACGCCGGCGCAGCAGTTGGCGCTGGACGGCGCGGTCAAGCAGGTCGCCACCGCCGGCGGCCGGGTCGAGGCGCGCACCGTGGTGCTGGCCACGGGCGGCTACACCGGCGCGCTGCAACCCGCGCTGCGACGGGCCATGCTGCCCATCGCCACCTACATCATGCTGACCGAGCCGCTGGGCGAGCGCGTGCGCGAAGCCATCCGCAGCGACGCCGCCATCGGCGACGACCGCCGCGCCGGCAACTACTACCGGGTGCTCGATGGCGGGCGCATCGGCTGGGGCAGTAGAATCACCACCCGGATCGACGACCCGCCCGACCTGGCCGAGACGCTGCGCCGCGAACTGCTGTCGGTTTACCCGCAATTGCAGGGCCTGCGCGTGGAAACCGCCTGGTCGGGACGCATGGCCTACGCGCGCCACCTGATGCCGCAGATCGGCCTGCTGGCGCCGGACGTCTGGTACTGCACGGCCTTTGGCGGGCATGGCATGAACACCGCCTCCATCGGCGGCCGCGTGGTGGCCGAGGGCATCACCGGCGACAGCCACCGCTATCAGCTGTTCCAGCCCTTCGGACTGGCCTGGAATGGCGGCGCGCTGGGCCGGGCGGCGGTCCAGCTCACATATTGGTCTTATCAAGCGCGCGACTGGTGGCGGGAGCGCCGGTCGCGCTGACAGGGTGTACAGATGCAAGGCAACAAACAGAGCGTGTTGGCACAACGGCTGCGAGCCCTGCGCCAGGCGCGGGACTGGACGCTGAAGCAGGCGGCGGCGGCCACCGGCGTGTCCGCGTCCGCTCTGTCCAAGATCGAGAACGGCCTGCTGTCGCCCACCTATGACAACCTGATCAAGATCGCCGCCGGCCTGGATCTGGACGTGGCCGAGCTGTTCACCCCGTCCGACGCCCACATGGGCACCGGCCGCCGCAGCCTGGGCCGACAGGGGGAAGGGCGCCAGTACGAAACCCCGTACTACGACCACCGCCTGCTATGCACCGCGCTGTCGCACAAGCGCATGATGCCCTTCCACACCCGGGTCAAAGCGCGCTCGTTCGAGGAATTCCAGGATTGGAGCCGCCACCATGGCGAGGAATTCGTCTACGTGCTGAGCGGCGAGGTCGAGCTGTACACCGAGTTCTACGAGCCGGCCCGGCTGCGCGCGGGCGAAAGCTTCTACATCGACAGCCGCATGGGACACCGCGTCATCAGCGTCAGCAAGGAAGACGCGCTGGTGCTTTGGGTGTCCACGCACACGGACCTGGGCGAGGAATAGGGGAGCCTTCCCGTCTTTTTCCCTTGCTTCGCGCAACAAGGTAAAATGCGCCCGCCCGGAGCCTTTCCGGGCATCAAACCCATCGCGCGGCGGCAGTTTGGCCGCAACGTGACCGCAACGTGGTCGCATAGGGCGCTGATCTTCCCGGCGCGTGGTCGGGAGGGGCGGGTTTCAGGGCGACGTTAGCTCAGTTGGATAGAGCAATTGCCTTCTAAGCAATAGGTCAGAGGTTCGAATCCTCTACGTCGCGCATTCTCCTCTCGCTATGGCGCGCTTAGCGAGCACTTATCCATTTGGACTGGCGTTGGCGTTGAGCTTAGCCAGGGGCAGATTGCAATCCCCACGACGCCGGGGCGATGCCCCGGCGCGTTTCATGACTTAAACCTGAGTCGGTTTCTTTCTGCGCGCATTCGATTCATCCTTCCTTCTCCGTCGTTGTTCCCGCTTTAGCGATGCACGGATAGTTGCGCACAAAATACCAAACGTAATTGCGATGAATGCAATGTCTTTCATTATTTGAATCATCGTGGGCCTGCGAAATCGACACGCTTGCAGGCAGTCACGGAAACTGCCTGCTTCACAAGGACAAAACTGAAGATCACATGGTTCTGTGCGCGGGAGCGGCGCCGCGCAAGACCTGGTATGTCCACAGCTTCCTGAGCCGACATGGCTTGCCGCCTGTCTCTGGGTAGAGACGCGTGATGTCCGAGGCGTCACCAAGCCTGGCGTCAGGTCGGCACGTAAAGCGCGCGCGCTATTGCGCGCTCGCGGCGTATCGGCATCGGAATCGCTGATTCTTCAACAACCACTTTTGGTGCGCCACGGAAGAATGCCCTTGGCCCGGCTTATAAGGCGATCGAGGCGGCCGGCGAGCCGCTCGACGAGTGATGGGTATCGACATCGGGCCAGCTATAGCGGGGCGCCGGCGCTCAATTCAGCCGTCGTGCAAGTGACTTTGGTGTGGGGTATGTCAGAGCCCGCGCCGACCAGGTACGCATGCACGCGTCTTCTCGGCGCGCCTGCGTGTTCGATCGTGCATTGGATAGAGCATCGCGTTTGACGATCTTTGTGTCCCGAAGGAGCTGGGCGAAGCGCCAACGCCTGGCGAGCGACGGCGCCGCGAGGGCTGACAAACTGCAGGAAAAACTTCAAAAAGCGCATCGCCACCTCCAATTGGTAGATGCCGGGCGCTCGTGGGCATGGGTGGCATGCACACATGAAGCGTGTGCCGCCGATCAAGGCAGGGATGTTGGGGCTTTCCGAGGCTTCTTGACGAAGCTCGAAGGGGTGCCGAATCCTGTCCTACAGGATCCAGCGGGGCGAGTTCGTGCTGCGATCCGGTTAGACGTGATGCATGTCGATGCGCAATCGACAGCGGGTGCCTGAATCCAAACTCACGAAGCCGCCTTTTCAGAAGATGAGGATCCTGAATTCTAGCTGAACATTTTGCGATGCACAATCAAGGCTCGGGTGAAGCGGAGCGAGGATATCAGGGCATGAATCCGGCGCGCTGCGATCTGTCCACTGAGCTGCGGCACCATGTGGAGTGAACTGAGGGAATCGAACCTTCGCCGCGCGGCTTGGCAGGCAGCCGGTTCACCGTGAGCATGCCCATGGCAATGCAAAACTCGCTCCCTTGTGAAGGGCGGGTTTCTGTCGGGAGGCGTCGCATGGCAACCACGCGGCACAACAACTAAGCAGTTTGTGCCCCGAGCGCGGAGACCGGCGCAAGTCTCCATTTTGGTTTGGGCTGCAACGGGGCGGCTGGTCCGTTGCAGGCAACAAAGCCGTCAACTTGGTGCCGACCTTCTGCAATGTTCTCTGTCGAGCCCGCCTTGTCATCGGTGGCAAAATCCGATCGACGCATCGATTCAGATGGAGCCACGACATCCATCAGACGGTTCCACAAGGGCAAGACATGCGGTTTTCAGGCGTATGCCAAGAAGGCCCAGGGCGGGGGCGTCCTGGCTGCCCCAGTGGGCCATCACGATGGCGCCTTCGGTCAGGCAGGAGATCAACGTGGCGGTGGTGTGGGCTTCGGTTTGCGTCAGGTTCGGGTTGATCCTGCGCAGGATGAGGATCAACGCCTGGATGTATTCGGTGTAGATCCGTTTGATCGAGTCCGCGACGACGGGACGGTGGCGGCCCATTGCCCACACTTCCAGGTAGAGGTTTCGCACGTTGACGTTACGGACAAACGTCCAGGCGTCGTCGAGGAAGACCTTCAGGTCATCGGTCGGGGACTCGTACTGGCCTTGCGCCAGTTGTCTGGAATAGCGCATGAACTCCTCGGTCGAGGAGTCGATCGTTGCAAGAATGAGCGACTCCAGATCGCCGAAATGATGCTGTACGGTGCTGAGTCGCACGCCGGCGGCGGCGGCCACTTTGCGCAGCGAAAATTCTGCATAGCCTTGCGCCAGCACCTCTTTCGACGCTTTCAGGATGGCCGCGCGCTTGCGCTCGGACTGCTCGGCTCTCACGCCCTGCGCGCTTGTCCTGGCGGCGGCGGACGACGTGTTTTCGCTTTGGTGTTTGGTCATGGCACGGATGGAAGTCTGTCGGATCCCTGGTGATTCTGGCGGCATGCAATCAGTGAATCCGGTGGACCGTCCCGGGTTTCGCAAAGAGCGAGGATGGCGCCATGAGGCTGTCAACCAAGTTCTCGCCCGAGGCGAGTGAGCCCTCGGCTGGGGCAGGCGGCGCGAGGGGAGTACGCATCGTGGCGGGCGGCCATCGAATCCATCGCGCCCCAGACCGAGGGAGCCCAGGCCCGATGCGCTCCAGCTGCTCCCCAGCGACCGCGATCCCTTCGTGGATGAAAGGGGCTTGCGGGGTCGGCATGACGGGCGACTGACGCGCGCCTGGAATGAGGAAGCGCTGACGATGTCGGAAATTCGTATCGTAACAGGCGCATTTCTTCGCCGGGCCGCCCGCGGAGCCAGTCGCAAGGGACGAATACATCGGCCTGGAGCGGTCATCGCGTCACGCCCATGAGCGATCAGGCTGGCCATCGGCGTGGCGACCTCGCGTTTCCCGTTGCGGGAACGGTCGGCTCAGTCCTGCGGCGCCATGTAAGCGTCCTGAATAATTAAAGGTCAATTGACCAATTAAATAACGGGCGATTTCTTATGGAGATGCCGGGCATTTTTTTCCTGGTCGTGATCGAAGAATATGTTTAAAACAGCTGAATAAACGCGAAATTTTATCTCCGGAGGACGGGTTTTCCCGACCTTGACGGTATGGCTTGGCATATTTCATGATGCATTCAGTTGGTCATTTGACCAACAAAATAAGTCAACGCTATCCGACACAAAGGAGATGCTTCATGACCCGGCCCACCAGCGCTTTGCGCACCGTCACGACCTCGACGCCCATCGCGGAGATCCTCCAGATCCTCAAGCAAGATGGCGGCGTCATCATCAAGAACTTCCTCGCCAAGGCACAGATCGACAGCTTCAACGCCGAAATCCAGGGGCCGATGGACGCCCTTGCGCCGGGATCGACGCACGAAATCGAGTTGATTGCCGAATTCCACGGCGCAAACACCAAGCGTCTGACAAATCTGGTCACGTACAGCAAGACCTTCCGCGAGGAAATCCTCGACTGTGATCTGGTGCATGACCTGCTCGACGCGATCTTCCTTGAGGAATCCGGTTCGTACTGGATGACCACCGCGCAGGTGATTGAAATCGGCCCCGGCAACAAGGCGCAGATGCTGCACCGCGACCTGGAGAACTGGTATCCGTTCATCGGCATGGGACCCAAGGGGCCCGAGGCCGCCCTGAATTTCATGATCGCCTTCACCGACTACACCGAAGAGAACGGCGCCACCCGGATCATCCCCGGCAGCAACCACTGGGAGGATTTCGAGGATCGCGGCACGCCGGAGCAGACCATCGCCGCCAGGATGAAGGCTGGAGATGTGCTCCTGTACAGCGGCAAGACCGCTCATGGCGGCGGCGCCAACTTGACCACGGACCAGTACCGCCGAGGCGTGGCCTTCGCCTTCAACCCCGGCTTTCTCACCGGCGAAGAGGCCTACCCCTTCCTGGTCAGCATGGACATCGTTCGACAGCTTTCGCCGCGCGTCCAGCGCCTGCTCGGATTCCGCTCGCAGTACCCCATCGGTTCGCCCGGCCTCTGGCAGGTCAACTACAGCGAACTGGGCGACTACCTCAAGCTCTGATTTCCAATTGCAGGCAACCTGGAGAGAACCGTGATCAAGCAACCTCAGGCCGCGCTCGTGAACGGCCAGCATCTTGACTTTATCGTTGTGGGCGCCGGCATTTCGGGTCTTGGCGCCACATACAACACGCACAAGCGATTTCCCGATCACTCATTCGCCGTGCTCGAAGCGATGGACGGCTTCGGGGGCACCTGGTGGACGCATCGCTACCCCGGCGCGCGTTCGGACAGCGATTGCTACACCTACGGCTACAGCTTCAAGCCTTGGGAAACCGGCCGCGCCATCGGCACGGCCGACGAGATCCGCGCCTACCTGGGGGAGCTGATCGAGGAAAATGATCTGGCGCGACATATCCATTACGGGCACAAGATCACGGCCGCCCGGTGGTCGTCCCGGGACAGGCGCTGGACGCTGGAGGTCACGCGCACGCATTCGGGCGAGACGCTGACGCTGACGACGGGTTTTCTCTGGATGTGCTCGGGCTACTACGATCACGCCAAGGGCTATACGCCCGAGTGGCCTGGCATGCGTGATTTCAAGGGGCAGTGGGTGCATCCGCAGCACTGGCCGCAAGAACTCGACTGCACGGGCAAGCGCGTGGTCGTCATCGGCTCGGGCGCCACGGCCGCCACCTTGATCCCGTCCTTGGCGGACGCCGTGGCGCACGTGACAATGCTGCAGCGTTCGCCCACGTTTTTCGCGGCGGATTCTCCCATCCATCCGCTGGAGACCCAGCTGCGCGAACTGGGCGTGCGCCCCGACTGGGTGCACGAGATCATGCGGCGCGCCTTCGTCGCCAAGGTGGACGGCGAAGTTCGCATGTCCTTCGAACATCCCGAGGAAATGCGCGCGTGGATCGTCGAGCAGGCGCGCGCGCTCCTGCCCGAGGGCTTCGACGTGGAGAAGCATTTCAACCCGAGCTATCGCCCATGGCAGCAACGCATCGCGCTGGTTCCCGACGGCGACCTGTTCGCCGCCATCCGCTCCGGCAAGGCGTCAGTGGTCACCGACGGCATCGAGCGCTTCGACGCCACGGGCGTCCGGTTGGTCAGCGGCGCGCATCTTGACGCCGACATCATCGTCACCGCGACGGGTTTCAATATGCGGATATTCGGCGGCGTGCCATTTTTCGTTGATGGCGAATCGGTGGACTTCGCCAAGCGCGTCAGCTATCGCGGCATGATGATCGAAGGCGTTCCCAACATGGCCTACGTCATGGGCTACTTCCGCTCAAGCTGGACGCTGCGCGCGGATCTGGTCACCGATCTGGCGTGCCGCATCGTCGAGCACATGGCGCAGGCGGGCCACGACATGGTGGTTCCCACCGTGCCTGTCGCGGACGCAGACATGCCGCGCCTGCCCTGGATCGATCCGGAGAACGTCAACTCGGGCTACATCATGCGGGCGCTGCACCTGCTGCCTCGCCAGGGCGATCGTCATCCCTGGAAGCAAGGCCTGGAGTACGAAGAGGAGCGGGTCTCGTTCCCCGCGGCACGGCCCGACGAAGCGGCCCTGGCCTACCGCTGAGCACCCGGCGCGCTGGCGACCCCCTCATCCCTGAACAAAGGAAGTCATTCCATGTCTCTCGATCCCCATATAGCCGGCGCCATGCAGCTGCTGGCCGAGGCCGGCGCGAAGCCGCTGCACGAAGGCACGCCGGAGGAAGGCCGGGCCTTCTATCTGGCAACGACGGCCGGCGCGCTGACGCCCGAGCAGGTCGTACCCGTGGCCCGCGTGCGGGACACGACCGTCGGCGGCGCCGCCGGGCCATTGAAGGCCCGCGTGTACTGGCCCGAAGGCGACGGGCCGTTTCCGACCGTGGCCTACTTCCACGGCGGCGGATTCGTCATTGGCGACCTGGACACGCACGACAACATCTGCCGCGAGATCTGTCGCGGCGCGATGGCCGTGGTGGTGGCGGTGGACTACCGGCTGGCGCCCGAGCATGCATTTCCCGCCGGCGTTGAAGATGCCGTCGCGGCCACGAAGTGGATCGTGGCGCATGCGCACGAGCTGGGCGGAAACCACAATGTCGGCGTCGCCGGCGACAGCGCGGGCGGCAATTTCTCGGCCGTCGTCGCGCAGCGGTTGCGCGATGAAGGTATCGCGCTGACCGCGCAGTTCCTCATCTATCCCGCCGTGGATCATGTGACGGCGCAGTACCCCAGCGTCGTGGAGAACGGCGAGGGATACCTGCTCGATGTGGCCACCATCAACTGGTTCTACCGCCATTACGCGGGCGCCTATCTGGACCCGACGGATCCGCGCCTGGCGCCGCTGCGGGCCAAGGATCTGAGCCGGCTGGCGCCGGCGCTGGTGATGACGGCGCAATTCGATCCGTTGCGCGACTCGGGCGCTGCCTACGCCTCGGCCATGAACGCGGCCGGCAGCCCGGCGGAGCATATGCCAGGTCCGGGAATGATCCATGGCTTCTTCGAAATGGGGCCGTGGTCGCCCGGCGCGCAACAGCTGATGCGGCGCGGCATCAAGCGATTCGGCGCCATGCTGCACGAATGAGTCCGGGGCCGGCACGCCGCTGCCGGCTCGGGATCAATCAGCTCGACTCTCACCGAGGCCCCTTCATCATGAATGCGATTTTCCTTTTGCTGGCCGATGTCCTGCTGATTCTTGCCGGGGTCATCTATGGCGTGAAGTTCCTCAGGAAGCGCAATTATCTGTGCGGGATCGAATGGTTCATCATGGCCCTTTCGGGCTCTCATTTCCTGCTGTGGGCGCTCTTCGGGTGGGAGTCCGGCTACAGCGTCGCGCATTTCTTCGATGCGTTCTCGCGGTCCTTCGGCTTTCCGGTGGTCGCGGTCGCCGGCATGATGGCGGTGACCCACAACTACCAGCCGTCGCGCCTCGCGGATGTCCTCTATTTCCTGCTCGGCTTCGCGGGCGCCGCCGCGCTGGTGGCGGCCGACCATGCGCCGGCGTTGGCGGTCTACAAACCGCCGTTCTACCTGCTGATGGGCCTGGTCTTCCTGGTCTTTCTGGCGTACTTCGCCTGGCGGCTGCAGAAGGCGGGCGAGACGCTGCATGCGATGGGCACGGCTGTCGTGGCGCTGAGCGGCCTGGCCATCGCCGTCTTGTACGACTATGTCCCGTTGCCCGGCGATGACGCGGACCGCACGCTGTTCTACACCGCGGCCTTGTTCACCTGGACGTTCATGATGGCCGAGCTGTACTACGGCTACAGCG
Source organism: Achromobacter sp. 413638 (assembly GCF_043119405.1). Classification (NCBI taxonomy): domain Bacteria; kingdom Pseudomonadati; phylum Pseudomonadota; class Betaproteobacteria; order Burkholderiales; family Alcaligenaceae; genus Achromobacter; species Achromobacter sp. 413638. Next base: position 3,373 of record NZ_JBICCO010000014.1, on the reverse strand, counting down.
CGCTGGAACGCGCCACGCAGCCGCGGTTCGGCGTCTATTCCAGCGAGCCGATCGCCAATACCCGTGTGCGCCGTCACGCCTGACGGCGCGCGACGTCCTCATCGTTCTTCAACCCTTTGGAGTGCAATCATGGCTCAATGGCCAGACCTGGCTTCCCGTTCCCGGGACCTGTATGAACGCGGCTTGAAAGTGCTGCCCGGCGGTATCACGCGCACATTGCCATGGCAGGAGCCTTTCCCGGTCTACGCCTCGCATGGCCAAGGGGCTTACGTGGTCGATGTGGACGGCACGCGCCGCCTTGACCTGTTGAACAACTTCGCCTCGCTGATCCACGGCCACGCGCATCCGGGCGTCGTGCAGGCCGTTCGGCGCCAGGTCGGCAATGGAACCGCCTTTACGCTTCCCACGGAGCAGGAGGTGGCGCTGGCGGAAACGATATGCGCAAGGGCCGAGAGCTTCGAACAGGTGCGATTCTGCAACTCTGGCTCGGAAGCCGTCATGAGCGCGATCAAAGCCGCCCGCGCGATCACGGGCCGATCCAAGATCGTCAAGGCGGAAGGCGTTTACCACGGCGCTTATGACTACGCCGAGGTCAGCCTGGATTCTTCCCCGTCGAACTGGGGCGAGGATCCGAACTCGATCGGCTATTCAAAAGGGGTGCCCAAAGGGGTGACGGACGACGTGGTGGTCATCCCCTTCAACGACGTTGAAGCCGCCGAGCGGATCATCCGGGCGAATGCCGCGGACATCGCGGCCGTCCTGCTCGACGCGGTGCCAAGCTATCTGGGGTTCGTGCAGGCGACCCAGCGCTTCACCAACATGATTGAACGCGTGACTCGCGAGATCGGGGCGCTTTTCATCCTGGATGAAGTCATCTCGTTCAGGTGTCACACCGGCGGCGTCCAGACGCTGCTGGGCATCCAGCCGGATCTGACTACCCTGGGCAAGATCATCGGCGGCGGCTTTCCCGTCGGCGCGGTGGCGGGGCGGCGCGAGTTCATGCGGATCTACGACCATCGCCAGGGCAAGCCCGGCTTGCCGTGGAGCGGCACCTTCACGGCCAATCCGGTCACGATGACCGCGGGCAAGGTCACGCTGGATCTGCTTGACGACGCCGCGATTGATCGCATGACGCAGCTCAATTCCCGGCTGATGGCGGCGCTGAACCAGGCGTTCGCGCGGTCCGGCTTTCCAGGACAGGTCACCGGCTTCGGGTCCAGCTTCATGGTGTTCGGCCATGGCCGCAAAGTGACCGACTACCGCTCGGGCTATTCCACCCCCGAGGAAACCAGGCGCGTTGTCGCGCTTCAGCGCGCCTTGACCTTGGCGGGCTTCCATATCGCCCGCACCGGCAAGGCATTCCTGTCGACCCCGATGACCGACGAGGACATCGATAGCTTCATCGACGCCGTCAACCGCATCGTCGATGCGCGGCTCGAGCCGATGAGCGCGGGTCTGGTGTCATGACTTTCCCCCATAACCTGCGAGCGAGGGCAGCACTGTGACGGACTACATCATTGTCGGCGGCGGGTCCGCGGGTTGTGTCCTGGCGAATCGACTATCCGCGAATCCGGCCGTCGACGTCACGCTGATCGAGGCCGGCGGCTGGGACCGCAGCCCCTTCATCGGCATGCCGGCCGGCTATTTCCAATTGATGAAAACCGGGCAGATCGACTGGGGCTACCACACCGAGCCCCAGGAGCACCTGGCCGGCAGACGGCTGTTCTGGCCACGGGCGAAGGTCCTGGGCGGATGCAGCTGTGTCAACGGCATGATCTACATCCGAGGCAGCGCCACGGACTACGATCATTGGGCGGCGTTGGGAAATAGCGGTTGGTCCTTCCGGGATTGCCTGCCCTATTTTCTTCGCGCCGAGAACTGGAACGGACCGCGCAGTCCGATCCATGGGCACGATGGACCGTTGCATACGAGCCGCTACGGTGTTCATCACCCCTTGTCGAAGGCGTTCGTCGAGGCTGGCGTACAGGCCGGATACCCGTACCGGGATGACTTCAATGGCGGCGAGCAGGAGGGATTCGGGCCCTGCGACAGCACGATCAAGGCCGTCGAAGACAAGGGAATCCGCGCGAGCACGGCTTTTGCTTACCTGCATCCGGTGAAGGAGCGGAAGAACCTCAGGATCATCACCAAGGCCTTGGCCACGCGCGTCATCGTCGAGCGCGGCCGCGCGGTCGGCGTCGAGTTCCTTCGCCGTGGCCGCAAGGAAGTGCTCCGCGCGCATCAGGAGGTGCTGCTGTCGGGCGGCGCGATCAACTCGCCGCAGCTGCTTCAGTTGTCCGGCATTGGCGATCCGGCGCATCTGCGCTCGCTGGGCATCGAGGTCACGGCGGCGCTGCCGGGCGTGGGCCAGAACCTGCACGATCACCTGTCCGTGGGCGTGCAATGCCGCTCGACGCTGCCGAACTCGCTCCTGACCTACATCCGTCCCGTTCGCGCCGCCGCCGCCCTGGCGCGCTATATGTGGGACAAGGGAGGCCCGGGCGCGTATCACGGCGTGGAAGCGCTGGCCTTCGTCAAAAGCCAGCCCGATCTGATCGCCCCGGACATCCAGTACCACTTCGAGATGATCATGTACCGCGAAAACGGTCGGGTCGTCATTCCCGAGCACGGCTTCACGCCGCTGTTCAATATTTCGCGCCCCAAGAGTCGGGGCTGGTTGAAGATCCAGTCGGCGGATCCCACGCAGCACCCGCGCATTCAGCCAAACTATTTCTCGGATCCGGATGACATCCGTGTGTATCGCGAGGGGATACGCATAGGCCGGGAAGTCCTGGCGCAAAAGGCGTTCGACCCCTATCGAGGCGTGGAGTATGCCCCCGGCCCGCAGGCCACGACCGATGCCCAGATCGACCAGTACCTGAGGGAGAACGTCGAATCCGTCTACCACCCGGTGGGGACTTGCAAGATGGGCAGCGACGAGATGGCCGTCGTGGACGACCGGCTGCGTGTGTGGGGCGTGAGCGGCCTGCGCGTCATCGACGCCTCCATCATGCCGACCATCGTGAGTGGCAATACCAATGCGCCCACGATCATGATCGCCGAGAAGGCGGCGGATTTCATTCTTGCCGCGGGCGTCCGGGGCGCCGGGGCCGTGGACGCGGTGGCCGCCGTTCCGGCCTGATGGCCCATGGCCCGTCCGCAAGCTAATTTCGTAAACAGGAGAGTCGCGTGTTTGACCATGAACTGCTGATCGGTTCCGCCTTTATCGCGGGCGCGGAAGCCAAAGAGAAGATCCTGAATCCGAAGACCGGGGCGCTGCTGACTGAATTGGCCGAAGCCTCGGTCGAGCAGGTCGACGCGGCGGTCGAAGCGGGGGGGGGGGGGGGGGGGGGGGGGGGGGGGGGGGGGGGGG
>NZ_JBICCO010000013.1:0-102944 GCF_043119405.1 Achromobacter sp. 413638 | reverse complement strand
TCCGTGAAGGTGTTCAGGGATGGATTGGGAAAAGACATGGTTTTGCTGCAAGCGTGGGGCATCGGCGGCGTATCGGCCGGCGGCAAGCTGGCCCGGGGTGCGCCGCCCTGCTTGCCCGCCCAGGTCGAACTGTCGAACAGGCCGGTTACGGATGCCAGGATGCTGTCACGTTTCATTCAGGAATCGACAAGGAATCTTTGTGATTTTGTAAAGTTCTATCCATCTTCCCGATCCCCAAATGGGCGTCGGGCCAATCCAGGCCATCTGCCATTCCTTGCGGGCCTCGCAGGCCCGGCCGCGCAGGACGAAGCCGCGCCTGCCTGACGGCCTCACGGCGTCGGCTTCGCGGCAACTTCGGCCCCCAGGCGTGGATGCGCTTCCCCGGACACAGAATAGTAATAATTCTTATTCTATAGCGAGCCTTCCCCGCCGGCTCTGCTACAGCGGGAAAGGATATCGCGAACACCTTTCAAATTGCATCCTGGACCGACGGAATGTAGGCCGAATACCACGTTCGGTCCGGGAACTTGACGCGCCTCAAACTGAAATAATTTCTCCATACAGAAGCGCTGGCGCCGGCAACAGAGGCGCCAGCGTCTGCGGTTCGCGCGGTCAGCCTGGCCCTGCTACTGGCCCCTTTTTTCAAACTGGAACATGACCTGCTTCCGGAAGGCCGCCCCATCACCGCATTGCAGCGACCCGCAATGGCTGGTCAAGGTAGCCGCCGTGCACAGGATGAAGCCGCCGCGAACGCGCAGCGGATGAATATCCGAAGCCCCCCTGACAGGGGCGTGGGGCATGACAACGGCTGGACGGCACCCGCGCCAGATCACGCCAGCAGATGCGCCGAGATCCGCACCAGCATCTCGTCCACGTCGCGCACCTGCACGGCGCCGGGCAGCGCCACATCGCCATGCATCACGAACACCGGCGTCCCCCACTTCAGGCCCAGCGCCATTTCCGACAAAGTGCCCATATTGCCGCCGATGGCAGCCAGGCACACGGCACTGCGCGCCACCAGGGCGTTGCGCATTTCGCCCATGCCCGTGGCGACGGCGACGCTGAGCCATTCGTTGGCGTTGCGATCGTCATCCTCGGGCAACAGGCCGATGACAATGCCGCCGCCGTCGCGCGCGCCGCGCGAAGCCGCCGCCATGACTCCGCCACGCCCGCCATTGACGATGCTCATTCCGGCCTGCGCGAGCGCGCGGGCCACCCTGTAGGCGGCTTCGCAGACGCGCGGATCGCCATCGCCGGGCCCGATGATGCCCACGGGACGCAGATGGCGCCGCGCGCCGCATTGACGTTCGGCCAACTGCGCCATCGAGGAAGCCCAGGGCGCTATTCGCAACGGCGTGTCCGCTCGGTTCTTTTCCATGTCTTCGAATCCCGCTGGGTAAGGTATGCCCGTGATTGCACAGGCGCTTCAACGGCGCCGCCGGGCAAGCGCGTCGCCCACGCCCATGACGGCGACGCACAGCGCCATCAGCAGCAGCGACAACGCCGCCGCCACGCCGAAATCCGACCCGCCGTCGCCGATCTGGGCATAGAGCATCAACGGCAGGATATTCAGCTGCGTGCCCGCCAGGGCCAGCGCCGTGCCATAGGTCCCCATGGCAATCGCCGCGACCAGGCAGGCATTGGCCAGCACCGACGGGGCCACCTGCGCCAGCACCGTGTCGCGGAAGGCGCGCCAGCGCGTCGCGCCCAGGGTACGCGCCGCCTGCATGGGCCGCAGATCCAGGTTGGCGAAGACTGGGTATAGCGACAAGGCCACGCGCGGCACCAGGTAATAGACATAGCCGAATCCCAGACCGGTCGCGCTGTAGATCCAGGCGCCGACACGGGCGGGGTCGGCGCCCGCGCCGGCCAGCAACTGCGTGACGAAGCCCGCCCGACCATAGCCAAGAATGAAACCGTAGGCGATGACCAGACCCGAAAACGCCAGCGGCATGCCCAGCAGCGTGATCATCCAGCGCCTGCGGCGCTCGGGCTGGCGCGCCAGTTCCACGGCCACCGCCGTCCCCACCAGCGCCGACACGCCCCCCGCGGTGAGACCCAGGGCGAGCGTATTGCGCAAGGCGCCAGGCAGCAGCGGATTGGCGTACAGCCGCGCCCAGGCGCCGCCGCCTTCGGCGAACGCCTCCAGCGCCAGCGCGGCCAAGGGCAGCGCGAAGAACAGGCCCATGAAGGCCCAGGCGGGCCAGGCGCCGAAACGACCGATCATGGCGCGCCTACCTGGCCTGGATGGCCTGGGCCCACAACTGGTCCAACTCGGCCTTGCGGGCCGCGGCCTTGACCACGTCCAAGGGGCGGATCTGCGGCGCGGCGGGCATGCGCGCGGCGGCCTCGGCCGGCAGGGAGACATCGCGCCGCGACGGCCGCACGAAGCCTTGCGCGAACAGGCGCTGGCCGACATCGCTCATGATGAAGTTGAGCCACAGCCTGCCCGCGTTCGGATTGGGGCCGTCCTTGACCAGGCTGATCGCATAGGGCGCCGCCACGCTGGCTTCCCTGGGGATCACGATTTCGCAGGCGTCTCCCATCCCGTCCGCGTGCCGGGCTTTCAGGCCATCGTTTTCGTAGCCGATCCAGACCGGGATCTCGCCCTTCAGGAACTTGGCGTAAGGCGTGGTGCCCTCCACCCGCTGCACATTGCCCGCCGCATGCAGGCGGCCGAGATAGTCGGTGCCCGCCTTGACATTGTCCTCGTCGCCGCCGTTGCCGTAGGCCGCCGCGAAAGTCAGCACCTGGCCCACGCCGGTGCTGCGCGGATCGAGATAGGTCACCGCGTTCCGGTATTCGGGCTTGAGCAGGTCGGCCCACCCCTCGGGAGCACGGGCGACGAGCTTGCGGTTGACCAGGAAAGCGATGTTCAGCGTGTGCACCGTGAACCAGCGGCCTTCGGCCTCGCGGAACACCTCGGGCAGCTGCTCGAAGCCCACGGGGCGGAAAGGCGCCACCAGGTCCTTGCGCGCCGCGTCGACCGCCGAGGCCGCGAAGTAATAGGCGGTGTCGGCCTGCGGGCGTCGCCGCATCTTTTCAAGCGCCACCACCGTGGCGGCGGACCCCAGGTCGTTGTAGGTCAGCTCGATGTCCGGATAGCGTTGCTTGAATTCGCGGAACAGCGCCTTCCAGTTGGCCCATTCCGGTCCGGTATCGAAAGAGACGCACATCCCTTCCTTGCGCGCCGCTTCGTACAGCGCCTTCTCGCCGGCATATAGCTCGGGACCGCCCACGGCGGCCGCGCGCCGCGCCAGCGCCGCCAGCGGCAAGGCGCCGGCGGCCTGGATGAATTGTCTGCGTTGCATCGTGAAGCTCCTTGAGCGGCAAGTGAAATGGGATCAATCGTCCAGCAGGCAAATACGCGCGGGATCGATGGCGATGGCGCCGGCGACCGGCAGGCTGCCTTGCGCGAGAAAGGGCGCGGACGCCCCGGGCACCTCGAAGTCGTAGCGCGTGACGGCGCCCAGATAACGCACGGCGCCGACCCTGCCCTCCAGGCGATTGGGCGCGCCAGGCGGCGGATCGGCCTCGACATGCTCGGGACGCACCAGCACATGCACCGCCCGGCCCGGCGCGCGCGCGCCCGTCGCCGTGGCCAGTCGGGCAAAGCCCACGTCGACGCGATCCGGCGCGGCGACCCGGCCGGGCAGCAACGTGGACAGCCCCACGAACTCGGCCACGGCCCGGCATGCCGGCCGCTCATACAACACGTGCGGCGCGGCGATCTGCAGCAGACGACCGTCCTTGAGCACCGCCACCCGGTCGGCCATGGCCAGCGCCTCTTCCTGGTCGTGGGTGACCAGCAGCGTGGTGGCGCCGAAACGCCGCTGCAAGGCGCGAATCTGGTCGCGCAGATAGGCGCGCACATTGGCGTCCAGGGCCGAGAGCGGCTCGTCCAGCAACAAGGCGCGGGGATCGATGGCCAGCGCGCGCGCCAGCGCGACACGCTGCTGCTGGCCCCCGGACAGCTGGGTGACGGCGCGTGCGGCATGCTCGGCCAGGCCGACCAGCTCCAGCAGCTCGCGGGCGCGGCGCTGGCGCTGCGCGGCATCGACCTTGCGCAGCGCCATGCCGTAGGCCACGTTGTCCGCCACCGACAGATGCGGAAACAAGGCATAGCTCTGGAACACCATGCCGATGCCGCGCCGGTGCACCGGCGTGCCCGCCAGATCCTGTCCATTCAGCAGGATGCTGCCCGCATGCCCGGTCTCCAGGCCGGCCACCAGCTTGAGCAGGGTGGATTTGCCCGAGCCGCTGGGGCCGATCACGGCCAGCAGCTCACCCGTGTCGACCTGCATCGAAATGCCATGCACGCCCTGCCGGGCGCCTGGATAAAGATAATCGACGGAGTCAAAGACCAAGCTCATTGGGATCCGCGCAAAAGAAAGGACGACAGCAAGGCGGCGACGCTGGCGAGGATAAGCAGCACCACGGTGGCGGCGCAGGCGAATCCCGTGGCGCCATAGAACGCCTGCAACAGCAGCACCGGATAGGTGCGATTGTGAAAACCCGCCAACAGGTTGGAGAGATTGAATTCACCGATGGACAGGGCCGCGACCATGACCAGGCCGGACAGCAGGCTTTGGCGCAGGCTCGGCAGGACGATGCCGGTGAAGCGCTGGTACTCGGTGGCTCCCAGCGTGGCGGCCGCCTGCTCCAGACGATCGAGGCCCAGATGACGCAGGTCGGTCAGCAGCGCGTTGGTGAGATAAGGCAGGGTCGCGATGGCATGGGCCGCGATCAGCAGCGGCGTGCTGCCCAGCCAGGGCATGGCGTCGGTGTTGAATACGATCAGGTAGCCGAAGCCCAACGTGATCGGCGGCACCGCCACTGGCATGGCGGCGACGACGCGGCCGGCGAACGCGCGGCCGGCGCGCTCGCCACGATGCAATGCGTAGGCCAGGGGCGTGGCCAGCACGGCATTGATCGCGCACGCGGCCAACGCGACCATCAGGCTGGTGGAGAAGGCGCGCCGGAACGCGGCATCGTGCCACAGCTCGGCATACCACTGGCCGGTCGCGCCATTCGGCAGCAGCGTGTTGGTCCAGTTCTGGCCAAAGCTGCCTATCACCAAAAGCACGATCGGCAGCAACAGATACGCGCCATACGCCAGGGAAACGCCACGGACCACAGCGACCTCCGCATCCAAGAAAACCTGCCGTAATACTTTCCAATATGGACCATATGCAGCCATGCCACGCGGTGCATTCTAGGTAAAAAAATAGCCTTTTCACATGTGATTTTTATGAATACATTTGAATTTTTGGAAAGTATCTCGATCAACCTGTTCAAGAGTGCATACCCGTGAAACATCAATGCCCTTCCCTGAAGGAATTGCTGGCCTTCGACGCGGTGGCGCGGCAAGGCAGCCTGACCCAGGCCGCCAACGTGCTGTGCCTGTCCGTCAGCGCCGTGAGCAAGCAGATCGCGGCGCTGGAGTCCTTTCTCGGCGTGGCCCTGCTGTGCAAGGACGGGCGCGGCATTCAACTCACCACGCAAGGCCGGGTCTACTGGCAGAAGATCGCCGGCAGCCTGCGCGCCATAGAAACGGCCACCTACGAAACCCGCGCCAGCCACGGCGACGCCGGCATGATCACGCTGGCCAGCGTGCCCACCTTCCTCACTCGCTGGCTGATTCCGCGCCTGCCCGAGTTCCGGCGCCGGCATCCCCAGGTGACGCTGAGCTTCAGCCGTCATCTGGCCCCCGCCGAGGATATGCCCGCCCAAGTGGACGCAGCCATCCGGTATGGATCGGGCAACTGGCAAGGCGTGGTGACCGAATACATCGCGGGACGCGAGTTCGTGCTCATCGCGTCGGACGGTCTGGCCGGCGGCCGCAAGGGGCTGCGCCGGCCCGAGGCGCTGCCCGATCGCACCCTGCTGCATCACGAGGAAGCCGCCAACGCCTGGCCGCAATGGGCCGCGCGGCATGGCGTGGCGCAGGCGCGCGTGGCGGCCGGTCCGCGCTTCGCGCAGTATTCGGCGATCATCCAGGCCGCGCGCAGCGGGCTGGGCATCGGCCTGGTGCCGCGCATCCTGGTGGAGGACGAACTGGCTGGCGGTGACCTGTACAGCCCCTGCGGCGCGCCGGTAGTGGTGGACCAGGGACACTATCTGTGCGTGCGGCCCGACCGGCTGGACCTGCCCGCGTTCGGCGTCTTTCGGGAATGGCTGCTGGAACAGGGCGCGCTGTCGCGGGAAGCCACGGGATCGTCGGCGCGAGCCTGATCACCACGCCCGGCGGAGCGGTCCCGGTCCTGCCGGGAAACAGGCTGGCGATTGACCGGCAGATCCGGCACTTTGCTTAAATAATAATGATTTGCAATAATCGTCGGCTTCTCGCCATCCCCACCGCTGGCCTCACGCCCCTCCCCCACCATGCGCCGGACCCGTCCCACCGAACACGGTTGGCTCGCCTACTATCGCGAGCTGCTGGGAACATGGCGGCGCAAGGCGCAAGGCCCGGGCGATGTCGAGGACTCGGCGCACGACGCCATCGCCAACATGCTGGAGGGCGACGTGTCCGCCATCCGCAATCCCCGCGCCTACCTGCACCGCAGCGTCCATCACGGGCTGATCAACCGTCACCACCGGCAGCAGCGCGAAGCCGCCGTGCCGCTGCACGATCTGGCCGAGGACGAGCATCCCGCCCACGAGGATCCCGAGGCCAACGTGCGCACCGCCCAGCTGTCGCGCGCGCTGATGGAAGCGTTGGCCGAGCTGCCGCAGCCCTGCGCGGCCGTGTTCGCCTGGCACCGCCTGGAAGGCCGCACGGTCGCGGAAATCGCGGCCCAGCTCGGCCTGTCGAACAGCAGTGTGGAAAAATACCTGACGCGCACCATGCGGCACCTGCATGCGCGGCTGCGCCCGTTCTCCCAATGACATGAAGGACCAAGCCGACCCGCCGTCCCGCCCGCGCGGAACCGCCGCGAATTCGCCCATGCTCCCGGATACGCACCATGGACCCCTCTGACGCCCGTCGCCCGCCGGCCGATCCGCTGGACGCGGCGGCCTACTGGTTCGCCCGCGACAGCGGCGGGCTGATGTCGGCCGCCGAGCGGAGCGAGTTCGACGCCTGGCGCCGCGCCGATCCCGCGCATGAACGCGCCTACCGCGAAATGCTGGACACCTGGGCGCTGACGCGGGCCGTGCCCGACCACAAGCTGCGCCCGCTGCTGCGGCCGGCGGCGCCTGAGCGCCGTTTCTCGCCGGGCCGCCGCCGGCTGGCCTGGGGCGTGGGCGCGACAGCCTGCGCGGCCGCCGCCGTGGGCCTGGCCTCGCCCGGCTGGTGGCCCGCGTCGACGCTGCCCGCGCAGCGCTACGCCACGGCGCGGGGCGAGCGGCGCCGCGTCGATCTGGAGGACGGCTCCGTCCTCACCTTGAATACCGGCACGCAGACCGAGGTGCGCTACACGCGCTCCGAACGGCGGGTCACGTTGCACCCAGGCGGCGAGATCATGCTGGACGTATCGCCCGACGCGTCCCATCCCTTCATCGTCGACACGGAGATCGGCCGCGTGCGCGTGACGGGCACGCGTTTCAACGTCCGCCACGACGGCGGCCAGATGGCGGTCGCGGTGGAATCCGGCTCGGTCGAGGTCATCGCCGGCCCGTGGTGGAACGGACAGCGCGTCAAGCTGCCGGCCGGCTACGGCGTGCGCATGGCCGGCGGCGGCGAGACGGTGCGCATCCAGCCGGTGGATGTGGCCACGCTGACCGCCTGGCGCCAGGGCAAGACGGTGTTCAACGACACGCCGCTGGCCGAGGTGGTCCGGGAAATCAACCGCTACCGCGCGCAGCCCATCCAGGTCGCGCCCGCGCTGGCCCGCGTGCGCATCTCCGGCGTGTTCGACGTGGACGACACCGGCGCCTTCCTCAAGGCCCTGCCGGCCCTGGTGCCGCTGAGGGTCCAGCCCCGCGCCGACGGCGGCGCCGACCTGCTGGCGCGCTGAGCGGCCGCGCCGCGCCGCCTGGCGCCGGCATCGTGGACGGAGGAACGACGGGCGTCTGTCATCCATACGGGCAGGCAGGCAGGCAGGCAGGCAGGCAGGCAGGCAGGCAGGCAAAGATACATCCTGTTTCTAATTTGGCATGAGAATTATTCCGGGTTTTTCGGTCCACCCGCTCATACCTAATAACGGCGGCAGTCGCCGCCGCAAGCCCCCGCCCTGACGGCCAGCCGGCCCGCATGGCCCCAGAACGAATACACATCGTGACCAGACCCGACGCCCGCCTTTCCGCCCGCGCCCCGCGCCGTGGCGCTCCCCTTCCCGCCGCGCTCAACGCGCTCGCCTTGTCCATGGCGCTGGCATTCGCCGCCGCGCCGCACGCCGTCCTGGCGCAGAGCGCCGCGCCCGTCAAGATCAGCATCGCCGCCCAGCCGCTGGACAAGGCGCTGCTGCAATTCGGCCAGCAGACCCGGCTGCAGGTCTATTTCCTGCCCGAAGCGGTGCGCGACCTGAAGGCGCCCGCCGTCTCGGGCTCGCTGACCGCGCAGCAGGCGCTGGACCGCCTGCTGGCCGGCTCCGGCCTGGCGGCCCGCATCGAAGGCAACACCGCCGTCATCGCGCCCGCGCCCGCCGAAACCGCGACGCTGTCCGCCGTGCCGGTGTACGGCGACGGCCGCGGCGAAGCCGTCGAGGGCCTGGTCGCGCGCCGCAGCCGCACCGGCACCAAGACCGACACGCCGCTCAACGAGATTCCTCAGACCATCAACGTGGTCACCGCGCAGCAGCTGGAGATGACCGGCGCGACCGACATCAACCAGGCGCTGCGCTACATCCCGGGCTTCTCCAGCTATGGCTCGGAAAACCGCTCGGACTGGTATTCGGTGCTGCGCGGTTTCACCCCCACGGCCTATGTGGACGGGCTGCAGGTGCCCAAGACCCTGAACCTGGCCAGCTGGCGCGTCGAGCCCTACACCATCGACAGCATCACGGTGCTGCGCGGGCCGACCTCGGTGCTGTACGGCCAGGGCGATCCCGGCGCCATCGTCGACGTGCAAAGCAAGCTGGCCAACGGCGACCGCATCCGCGAGATCGAGGTCCAGGTCGGCAACTACGCGCGCAAGCAGCTGGCGTTCGACATCGGCGACACCGCCAACAGCGACGGCACGCTGTCCTACCGCCTGATCGGCGTAGGCCGCGACGGCAATTCACAGACCGGCCCCAACAAGGACGGCCGCATCGCCTTCGCCCCGTCGCTGCGCTGGCAGCCCAGCGCGGCGACGTCGCTGACGCTGTCGGCCACCTACCTGGACGACCGCAGCGACATCGCCAGCAACTTCCTGCCGGCCCAGGGCATGGTGCTGCACAATCCCAACGGCCGCATCTCGCGCGATGTGTACACCGGCGAGCCGGACTTCAACTACTACCGCAAGAAGCAGTGGTCGCTGGGCTATGCCTTCGAGCACAAGCCCGACTCGACCTGGACGCTGCGCCAGAACGTGCGCCTGATGCACTCGCAGCTGAACAACCGTTCGGTCTGGGGCGGCGGGCTGGACGCCAGCGATCCCACCATGGCCTCGATCAGCCGCTATGCCGGCATCTTCCAGTTCAACTACAGCCGCTTCGACATCGACAATCAGGCCGAGGCCAAATTCCGCACAGGCGGGCTGCAGCATACGCTGCTGGCCGGCCTGGAATACAACCGCCAGTCCACCACCGACAGCGAAATGCTGGCGCAGGCGCCGTCTCTGAACCTGTACAACCCCGCCTACAGCGGAATCGACCATTCGCTGTTCTATGGTCCCAACGCGTTCCCCCGCACCGACACCTACACCACCATGAACATGGTCGGCCTGTACCTGCAGGACCAGATCAAGTTCGAGCGCTGGGTGCTCACGCTGGGCGGCCGCAAGGATTGGGCCCGCACCAGGCAGACCGACCGCGAGGCCGATACCCGCTCGTCGCAGCTGGACCAGGCCTTCAGCGGCCGCGTCGGCCTGACCTATCTGGGCGATTACGGCCTGTCGCCCTACATCAGCTACTCGGCCTCGTTCAATCCGGTGGGCAACACGCGCCTGGCCAGCGGCGACTGGGCCGCGCCCACCAAGGGCAAGCAGATCGAGGCCGGCCTGCGCTGGCAGCCCGACGGCGAGAACCTGACGCTGAACGCGGCGGTCTACCAGATCAAGCAGACCAATGTGTTGACGCCCAATCTGGACGACCCCACCGGCAGCACCTCGGTGCAGGCCGGCGAGGTGCGTTCGCAGGGTGTCGAGCTGAGCGCCGTGGGCAAGCTGACGCCCGAGCTGTCCATCGTCGGCGCCTATGTATTCCAGAACGTCAAGAACACCAAGGCCAACGACGAGACCCAGGGCAAGTGGCCGGTGGACATTCCGCGTCCGCGCCAGATGGCCTCGCTATGGGCCGACTGGACCTGGCGCACGGGCGCGCTGGAAGGCTTCGGCCTGGGCGCGGGCGTGCGCTACCAGAGCTCGGCGGCGGGCGCGTCGGACAACTCGCTGAAGGTGCCCAGCTACACCGTCTATGACGCCGGCCTGCACTACGAGATGCCGAACTGGCGCTTCGCGCTGAACGCCAGCAACCTGTTCGACCGCAAGTACGTGAGCGGCTGCCAGTCCTATTCCGTCTGCATGTACGGCAACGGACGCACTGTCATGGCCACGGCCAAGTACTACTGGTAAGCCGCCGGCGCGGGCGGTTCAGCCCGCCCGCGCCGCATCCTCCAGGATCAGCTCGGCGCCGCGCTCGGCCACCATCATCACGGCGGCCTGGGTGTTGCCGGACACCATCCTCGGCATGACCGAGGCGTCCACCACCCGCAGGCCGTCCAGCCCGTTCACGCGCAGCCGGGAATCCGTCACGGCATCCGCGTCCGCGCCCATGCGGCAGGTGCCGATCGGGTGATAGATGGTCTGACCGTTCTGGCGCGCGAAGTCCAGCCATTCGTCGTCGCTCTGCACGTCCTTGCCCGGACTCAGCTCGGCCGCCACGAAGGGCTGCAGGGCCGGCCGCGAGACGATGCGGCGCGCCGCCCGCATGCCGCCGACCAGGCTGTCGCGGTCGATCCGCGCCGCCAGGAAGTTGGGGCGGATGGCGGGCGCGGCCAGCGGATCGGCCGACACCGCATGAATCGAGCCCGTCGATTCGGGGCGCAACTGGGCCACGCCGATGGTCATGCCCGGAAAGCGGTCCAGGATGCGCTCGGCCGCGTTGGCATAGCTGGCGTGCACGAAGAAGAATTGCACGTCGGGCTGCGCAAGCTGCGGCGCGCTCTTGACGAAACCGTGCGCCAGCCCCGTGCCCAGCGTCAGGATGCCCTGGCGCGACAGCGCGTAGCGCGCCACCTGCCGCGCCAGCCGCCAGCCGCGCGACATCTCGTTCAGCGTCACCGTGTTCTTCACGCGCCAGTTCATGCGCGTGGCGTAGTGGTCGATGTAGTTCTCGCCCACCTGCGGCAGCGCGTGCGCCAGCGGAATGCCCAGCCGGGCCAGCAACGCGGGATCGCCCACGCCCGACAGCTCCAGCAGCTGCGGCGATTGCACCGCGCCCAGGCACAGCAGCGTCTCGCGGCGCGCGCGCACCATGTGCTCGCCGTCCCTGCCGCGATAGGCCAGGCCGACGCAGCGCCTGCCCTCGAACAGCAGCCGCGTGATGCGCGCGCCGCACTCGACCGTCAGGTTGGGCCGGCCCGAGGCCGGTTTCAGGTAGCCGTCCACCACGCTCCAGCGTCGCCCCCGGTGCTGCAGCACCTGGTAGTAGCCCACGCCTTCCTGACTGCCGGCGTTGTAATCGGGATTGAGCGGCTGGCCGTCCTGCTGCGCGGCCTTCAGGAAGGCCTCGGCCACCGGATAGCGTTCCGAGACTTCATGCAGGCGCATGGGGCCGTCGTGGCCGCGCCCCGCGCCGCCTTTTTCATAGGCTTCGATCTTGCGGAACAGGCGCTCGGCCTGGACCCAGTTCCAGCCCGCCGCGCCGGCCGCTTCCCAGCCGTCGTAATCTGCCGGCTGGCCGCGCACGTAGATCATGCCGTTGATCAGGGTGGAGCCGCCCACGCCCTTGCCGCGCGGCACGGCGATGCGGCGGCCATGCACGTTGTCCTCGGGCTCGGTGGAGAAGCGCCAGTTGTAGTCGGGATCGACCAGCAGCTTGGAAAATCCCGCGGGAATGCCGATCCAGGGACTGCGGGCCTCGTGGCCGGCCTCCAGCATCAGCACGCGGTACTTGCCGTCGGCGCTCAGGCGGTTGGCCAGGATGCAGCCGGCGGTGCCGCCGCCGGCGATGATGAAATCGTAATCGCTCATCGGCTCAGGCCCGCACGCCCATCATCTCGGCCATCAGCGCGATCTGGCAGGCCAGCATGGGCGCGCCATGGTGGATGCGGCAGCCGCGCGCCACCGCCGCTTGCAGCAGCGCCGTGTCGCGCGGCTGCATGATGACCTCGCACACCATTTGGTCCGGCGTCAGGCGGCCGGCGTCCAGCGGCAGCGGATCCGTGTCGCGCATGCCCAGCGAGGTGCCGTTGACGACCAGATCGTGGCCGGACGGATCCGCCGTGCCGATGTCGATGCGCGCATCGGGAAGCAGCGACAGGATGCGCGCCTTCAGGTCCTCGGCCTTGGCCGTCGTGCGGTTGGCGATGGTCAGCCGCGCCACGCCGGCCTGCGCCAGCGCGAAGCCGATGGCGTTGGCCGCGCCGCCGGCGCCGGCCAGGTAGGCGCTCTTGCCCTTCGGGTCCACGCCGGCCTCGATCAGGCCGCCGACGAAGCCCTCGCCGTCCAGCATGTGCGCCGTCAGCCTGCCGTCGGCGTCGCGTCGCACCACATTGGCCGCGCCGATCTTGCGCGCCACCGGCGTGGCCTCGTCGACCAGGTCCAGGATGGCTGTCTTGTGCGGCATGGTGACGATGAAGCCGCCCAGGTTCCGCAACTGCCGCAGCCCCTGCACCACCTGCGCCAGCTCCGCCGGGCGCGCGTGAAACGGCACGCACACGCCGTCGAAGCCCAGGCGCGCGAAGTGCTCGTTCATGCGCTGCGGCGTCTTCACGTGGTGGATGGGGTCGGCCAGGATGCCGAACAGCCGGGTATGGCCGCTGATTTCCTTCATGGTGTGCTCCGAGGCTATTTCTGTTCCAGCAGCTCGCGCGCCACGGCGGCGATGCCGTCGGCGTCCAGCCGGTAATGGGCGTACAACGCGGTGGGCGGCGCGATCAGGCTGTATTCGTCATGAATGCCGTGGCGGCGCAGGCGCACGCCCAGGCCGCCGTCGGCCAGCACCTCGGCCACGGCCGAGCCCAGCCCGCCCATCACATTGTGCTCTTCCACCGTCAGCATCCGGCCGGCGGCGCGGGCCGCGGCCAGCACCGCGTCGCGGTCCAGCGGCTTGATGGTGGGCATGTCGATCACGCCGACCGACAGGCCGGCCTCGCGCAACCGTTCGGCGGCCTGCAGCGCCGCGTGCACGGCGATGCCGCAGGCGATGATGTTCAGGTCGCCGCCCAGCGCGTGCGTGATGGCGCGGCCGAACTGGAACGGCGCGCCATCGGCGTAGACCTGCGGATCGCGGCCTCGGCCAATGCGGAAGTAGATGGGCTCGGGCCAGTCGACGCTGGCCTTGATGGCCGAGGCCAGTTGCGGGCCGTCGGCCGGCGACACCACGGTCAGCCCGGCGATGGCGCGCGTGGTGGAGATGTCTTCGGTGGCATGGTGCGAGGTGCCGTAGAAGCCCAGGCTGATGCCGGTGTGATGACCGATCAGGCGCACCGGCAGCCGGGTATAGGCCACGTCCATGCGGATCTGCTCGCAGCACAGCAGGCCCAGGAAGGACGCGAAGGTGGCGACGAAGGGCATCAGCCCCGTGGTGGCCATGCCGGCGGCGGCCGAGACCATGTTCTGTTCCGAGATGCCGAACTGCACATAGCGTTCGGGAAAGGCGGACGCGTAGCGGTTCAGGCCGTTCGAGTATTGCAGGTCGGCCGAGCCGGCCACGACGGGATGGCCGGCGCGCGTCAGATCGATGAGCGCGTCGGACAGATAGGACAGGCCGGGCGTGACCGCATTGAGCGCGCGGTACTGCCAGGATTCGGGGGAGCGCGGCGCGGATGGCGATCCGGAGTGCGGCCGGGTGTGCTGCTGGGATTGCGGCATGGCGGTTCAGATCTCGCGGGACAGGATTTCGGCGACGGCGGCATCGGCGTCGGACGGGGCCAGGTAGCCCAGGTGCCAGCCGGGTTCGGTTTCCATATAGGACACGCCCTTGCCCTTGACGGTGCGGGCGATCACGCAGGCCGGCCGTTCGCGCGTGCCGTCCGCGCGCAGCCGGCGCAACAGCGCGGTCAGCGCGGACAGGTCGTGGCCGTCGACCTCGTGCACGTCCCAGCCGAAGGCGCGCCACTTGTCGGCCAGCGATTCCACGCCGATCACGTCGTCGACCCGGCCGTCGAGCTGATAGCCGTTGCGATCGACGATGGCGATCAGGTTGGACAGCCGGTGATGCGCGGCGAACAGCGCCGCTTCCCAGACCTGCCCTTCCTGCATCTCGCCGTCGCCCAGCATGACGAAGACGCGGAAATCGCGCTGGCCCAGGCGCGCGCCGACCGCCATGCCGGCGCCGTTGGACAGCGCGTGGCCGATGGAGCCGGAGCTGAAGTCCACGCCGGGCACCTTGCTCATGTCGGGATGGTCGCCCAGCGGGCTGCCCAGGCGGGTGTAGTCATCCAGCCATGCGCGCGGAAAGAAATCCTGGTCGGCCAGCACCGGGAACAGGCCGACGGCGGCATGCCCCTTGCCCATGAGGAAGCGGTCGCGGTCCGGCCAGGCGGGCTCGCCCGGCCGCAGCCGCATCACGCCGTAGTACAGCGCGGCGAAGATCTCGGCGCAGGAAAAGACCGAGCTGTAGTGGCCGACCTTGGCGATCTCGATCAGGCGGATGGTTTCGAGCCGGATGTGGCGGGCCTTGTCCCGCAGCGTCCGAAGCTCGTCCTGGGTGGGGATTTCCAGGTCCGTGGGCATGGCGTCTCCTGCCGTTTTAGATATATCATATATAATATACCCATCGCGCTCGAATTGGCTATGCCGGGCTAGAATTCGTTCCGGATTCACCCGTTCCTTCCCATACGCACGCCGCAACCGCCATGCCCAGCCTTAAACCGGTCAAGAAAGAGAACCTGTCCGTCAGGGTCTACAACGAAATCCGCAATGCCCTGATCAACGGGCAGTACGAGCCTGGCGAACGCCTGATCATCGGCGAGCTGGCCCAGGAAATGGGCGTGTCCATCACGCCCGTGCGCGAGGCCATCTTCCGGCTCATCAGCGAGCAGGGCCTGGAGATGCAGGCCGCCACCGCGGTCTACGTGCCCTATGTGAACTCCGAGAAGCTGCGCGAGATCCAGCAGATCCGCTTCCACCTTGAAGGCATGGGCGCGGCGGAGGCCGCCAAGCACATCACCCGCAAGCAGCTCGACAACCTGATCGCGCTGCAACAGGAATTCCTGTCCTACACGGCCAGCGATCCCAAGCGGGCCAGCTACCTGAACCGCAAGTTCCATTTCGGCATCCTCGAGGCCAGCAACAAGCCCATCCTGCGCAATACGGTGGAATCGTTCTGGGTCATCACCGGCCCCATCCTGAAGGTCTTCCACGTCAAGACGGCCGGCATCGACTACACGCAGGATGAGCACCGCCACGGGGCCGTGCTGGCCGCGCTGGAGGCGCGCGACTCCGAGGCCGCCGCCCGCGCCATCCAGGCCGACCTGGTCTGGGGCGGCAAGATCATGATCGACTGGCTGGTCGAGCGCGAGAAGGAAATGGACTACCGCCCGCCCGCCCCACGCAAATAGGAAACCGCATGCTGACGATCTTCGGCGCTCCCGGCCGCTATATACAGGGCCCCGACGCACTGGACACCCTGGGCCGGCAGGCCGCCCTCTTCGGCCGCCGCGCCGCGCTGGTGATCGACGGCCCCATGCATGCCATCCTGGGCGCGCGCGTCGAGGCGCTGTGCGCCGCCAGCCAGGTGCGGGCAATGCCGCTGATCGTCGAAGGCGACCTGACGCCCGAGACCATCGAAGCGCTGCGCGCGCAGGCCGGCAGGCTCGACGCCGACATGGTCGTCGCGGTGGGCGGCGGCAAGGCGCTGGACGCCGGCAAGGCGGTGGCGCGCTCGCTGCATTGCCACCTGATCACCGTGCCGACCGCGGCATCGAACGACGCCCCCACCAGCAAGAACTACGTGCTGTACGACGCCGACCACAACCTGCTGGCGGTCGAGCACATGCTGTTCAACCCCACCATCGTGCTGGTGGACACCACCGTCATCGCCAGCGCGCCGGCCGCCTTCTTCCGCGCCGGGCTGGGCGACGCCGTGTCCAAGAAGTTCGAGGCCGAGCAGTGCCGCCGCCACGGCGGATCCAATATGTATGGCGGCAAGCCGCCCCTGGCCGCGCAGTTGCTGGCCGAGGGCTGCCTGCGCATCCTGCTGGAAGACGGCGCCCAGGCGCTGGCAGCGGCCGGCACCGGCCGGCCCACGCCCGCCTTCGAGCGCGCGGTCGAGGCCATGATCCTGCTGAGCGGGCTGGGCTTTGAAAGCGGCGGCCTTTCCATCGCCCATGCGCTCACGCGCGGCCTGCCCCGCATCGCCGGCCTGGCCACCTCGGCCCACGGCTTGCAGGTGGCGCTGGGGCTGCTGGTGCAACTGGATCTGGAAGCGCGCGACGACGGCATGCTGGCCGAGCTGACGCGCTGGTACGCGCAAGTGGGCCTGCCCGTCAGCCTGCGTGAGCTGGGCGCCACGGCGCCGACAGACGCGGAACTGGAAACCGCCGCCGCCCTGACCTTGAACGCGCGCCACGCGGCCAACTTCGACCGGACGCTGTCGGTGGCCGAACTGGCCGCCGCGCTGCGCCGGCGCGCCTGAGCCCGGCCGCCTGAGACGCGCGCCGCGCCCGGGCGCGATGGCCGCGAGCGCGCGCCACGCAGTCTTGCGCGCCGCGCATTCCTGCCTTTGCCTGTCGCGTGATCATCAAACCGGCGCCGCGATCTTCGGCGCCGGCGGGCCTCATCCCATCAATAGAGTTTCTGCGTGAAGCCGTCCACCACGATGGCCTGGCCGCTGACGCTGCGCGCCGCCTCGCTGGCGTTGAACAGCACCATGTTGGCGATGTCGCGCGCCGTGACCATGCGGCCCATCGCGGCCTGGTTCTCGTAGAGCGCGGCGATCTCCTCCACCGGCTTGCCCAGCGTCTCGGCCTTGGCGGCGATGACGGCGCGGATGCGCGGCCCTTCCACCGCGCCCGGCAGGATCGCGTTGACGCGGACGCCATGCGGGCCCAGCTCGATGGCCAACGATTTGGTGAAGCCAATCACCGCCCATTTCGACGCCGAATAGACCGAACGGCCGGCGAAGCCCAGGTGGCCGGCGGCCGAGGACAGGTTGATCATCACGCCGGCCTTGGACGCCTTGAGCAGCGGAATGGCCTGGCGCGCGCACAGGAACTGGCCGGTGATGTTGACGGCCAGCGTGCGGTCCCAGTCGGCCTTGGACAGGGTCTCGACGAAGCCGGTGGGACCCGCCACGCCGGCGTTGTTCACCAGCACGTCCAGCCCGCCCAGCTCGCGCGCCACGGCCTGGAACAGCGCCGCCACGCTGTCCTCGTCCGACACATCGGCGCGCAGCGCGTGCACGCCAGGCAGCTCGGCGGGCAGCGCGGCCAGCCGGGACTCGTTCACGTCGCAGACGAACACCCGGGCGCCGGCGCGGTGGAACACGCGGGCCATCTCCAGGCCCAGCCCGTCGGCGCCCGCGGTGATCAAGACCTTCTTTCCAGCGAAATCGACTTCTTCGAACATGCTAGCTGCCTCCTGGTTCTCACATGGCCTACGCCACTCAGTGATATACGATATATTTTTTCACTACGCGAAAAAGGATTCCGAAATCCAATGGGGACGGACTTATCCTCAGGCTGAAACAGCCCCCAATCTTGCGCATCGTTGCGCCAGAATCGGCCGCAAAGGCTTTATTCATGCGGCTTGAGGGAAATCCCCGATTCGTCCTCCTGGCACCGCCACTAGAATCCATGGCGAGGTTTCACGACCCGATATCACATATATCATATATTCAAAAGACGGACGCAGCACCGGCCAGTCCGCATCCCATACCGACAAAGGAGCGCAGATGTACAAGTTCAAGAAACTCGTCCTGGCCTTGGGGCTGTGCGGCGCGGTGGCGACCGGAACCGCGGCGGCGGACATGAAGGTGGGGGCCCTCTTCCCATTCAGCGGCGCGCTGGCGCTGCTGGGGCAGGAGAGCTATCGCGGCCTGGAGCTGGCCGTCAACGAGATCAATGCCGCGGGCGGCATCAACGGCGAGAAGATCCAGATCGTCAAGGCCGACGCGGTCGACCCGACCCAGGCCGTGTCCGAAACCAAGCGCCTGATCTCGTCCAACGTGATCGGCGTGTTCGGCAGCTACGCGTCCGGCATTTCCTACGCCGCCTCGCCGGTCACCGAGCTGGCGGGCGTGCCCTACTTCGAGCTGGGCGCCACCGCCCACAAGATCACCACGCGCGGCTACAAGTACCTGTTCCGCAGCAATCCCAACACGGCGCTGTACGGCGTGTCGGTGGTCAACGCCCTGCACGAGACCATCGCGCCGGGCATGGGGCTGAATCCCAAGGACATCAAGATCGGCATCATCCACGAGGACGGCCCCTACGGCACCGACGTGGCCGCCACCGAGAAGAAGCGCGCGCAGGAGCTGGGCTACACGGTCGCCGAGGTGCTGCCCTATTCCGCCAAGACGGTGGACCTGTCCTCGCTCATCCTGCGCCTGAAGGGCGCCAAGGTGGACGTGGTGCTGCAAACGGCCTACCAGAACGACGCCATCCTGTTCTTCAGCCAGGCGCGCGCCGCGGGCTTCAAGCCCAAGGTCGTGATCGGCGCGGGCGGCGGCTATTCGCTGGCCGACACCGCCAAGGCGGTGGGCGCCGACATGAACGGCGTGTTCGACCTGGACTTCCCGCAGTCCTCGATCAATCCGGCCGGCGCGCCGGGTCTGGACAAGTTCCTGGAAGCCTACAAGTCCACCTACAAGAGCGATCCGCAGTCGGGCCACAGCCTGACCAACTACGTGGGCGCCAAGGCCTTCTTCGACGCCATCGCCAAGGCCAAGTCCACCGACAAGGACAAGATCCGCGCCGCGGTGCTGGCCTACAAGGTGCCGGCCGGCCAGACCGCAAACGGCTGGGCCTTCGACTTCGGCGAGGATGGCCAGAACAACGCATCGACCTTCTACGTGATGCAGTGGCAGGACGGCAAGCTGGTCACGATCGCGCCCAGCAACCTCGCCCTCGGCAAGCCGGTATTCAACAAGTAAACGCCGAGTCGGCATCCGGCGCCAGGACCGCCCGCGGGGGCTCCTCGCGCCGGCCGCCGGACACACGCGGCCCCGCCGTCGCCCGGCCGGGGCCGTGCATCGACTAGAGGTTGCATCATGGATATCTTCATACAACTGGTCATCAACGGCCTGTTGCTGGGCGGCGCGTACACCATCATCAGCCTGGGGCTGACGCTGATCTTCGGCGTGGTGCGCGTGGTCAACTTCGCGCACGGCGAGTTCCTAATGGTGGGCATGTACCTGGTCTACCTGATCGCCGCGCAGTTCGGCGTCCATCCCTACCTGGGCCTGGCGCCGGTCGCCGTCATCCTGTTCGCGCTGGGCGCGCTGACGCAGAAGGGCATCATCCAGCCGCTGCTCAACGCCGACCAGCACATCCAGATCTTCGCCACGGTGGGCGTGTCCACCATCCTGCTGAACCTGGCCCTGGTGCTGTTCGGCGCCAACGTGCTGCGCGCGCCGGTGCAGCTGGGCACCAGCGCCATCGACGTGGGCAGCTACTCGATGGTGAGCGGCCAGATCATCACCTTCGTGGTCGGCATCAGCCTGGCGGTGCTGCTGCACCTGTTCATGCACCGCACCTACCTGGGCCGGGCGCTGCGCGCCGTGGCCCAGCACCGCTACGCCGCCACGCTGATGGGCGTGAACGTGAACAACGTCTACGCCATCGCGTTCGGCCTGGGCACGGCCTTCGTCGGCATCGCCGCCGGCCTGCTGGCGCCGCAGTACCCGGTGTTCCCGACCGTGGGCACGTACTTCGTGCTGACGGCCTTCGTCATCGTGGTGCTGGGCGGGCTGGGCAGCCTGTACGGCGCCGTGGCCGGCTCGATGATCATCGGCATCGTCGACACGCTGGCCGGCTACTACGTCGCGCCCGACCTCAAGGAGGTCGTGTATTTCGGGATCTTCCTGCTGATCCTCGTCCTGCGTCCGACCGGCCTGTTCGGCGTCGGCACGGAATGAACGGAACGACAAGGAGAAAAAACATGTTCCCCGATCTACGCAGTCCCAAGGGCTATGTCGGCCTGATCCTGATGCTGGCCATGCTGGCCGCGCCGCTGGCGCTGGGCACGCCGTTCTGGACCAACCTGTTCGTGCTGCTGTTCGTGTTCTCGGCCCTGTCGGTGGCCTGGAACATCGTGGGCGGCTACGCCGGCCAGCTGTCGCTGGGCCACGCCGTGTTCTACGGCATCGGCGGGTACACCGCCACGCTGCTGACGCAGAACTTCGGCATCTCGCCCTGGTTCGGCATGCTCGCCGGCGCCGTGATCTCGGCGGCCGTGGCCGTCGTGATCAGCTATCCCACGCTGCGCCTGCGCGGCCCCTTCTTCGCGCTGGCGACCATCGCCATCCTGGAGGTGGTGCGCCTGCTGGTGATCCACGAGGAAAGCTGGACCGGCGGCTCCAGCGGCATCAGCCTGCCGCTGAACATCGGCTGGACCTGGATCGTGTTCCGCGAGAAGGCCAACTACGTGCTGATCGCCTTCGCGCTGTTCGCGCTGGTGACCTGGGTGTCCTGGTACATGCGCAAATCGCGCATCGGCCACTACCTGATCGCCATCCGCGAACGCGAGGACGCGGCGCTGGCCGTGGGCATCCACACCGTGCGCATGAAGATCATCGCCGCCGTGGTGTCGGCCATGCTGACCAGCATCGTCGGCGCCTTCCACATCACCTACCTGACCTTCGTCGACCCCAGCTCGGCCTTCTCGCTGGAGCTGTCGGTGCAGGTGGCCATGTTCGCGCTGATCGGCGGGCTGGGCACGGTGGCCGGCCCCATCGCCGGCACCTTCCTGGTGCTGCCCATCGCCGAACTGGCGCGCGGCTGGCTCAGCAGCGTGGGCAACGGCATGCACGGGCTGATCTACGGCCTGATCCTGGTGGCCGTGGTGCTGACCATCCCGCGCGGGCTGGCCGGCGCGTTCGGCCCGATGATCGAACGCTGGCTGGCGCGCCTGCCCTACCTGGGCGCGCCGCGCCGCCCCGCCACGCCGCCGCAGCAGGCGCGGCCGGCGGGACCGGCGGCCGCCGGCCAGCCGGTGCTCAAGGCCGACAGGCTGTTCAAGAGCTTCGGCGGCCTGCGCGCCACCAACGATGTATCGCTGACGCTGAACCAGAACGAGATCCTGGGCATGATCGGCCCCAACGGCGCGGGCAAGACCACGGTGTTCAACCTGCTGTCCGGCTTCCTGTCGCCGGACCAGGGTTCGGTGTCCATGCTGAACGCGCGCGGCGAGTGGGTCAGCTGCAAGACGCCGGATGCCTTCGCCCACCAGGGCCTGGGCCGCACCTTCCAGATCGCCAAGCCCTTCACCGGCCTGACAGTGCTGGAGAACATCATGCTGGGCGCGTTCATCCGCACGTCCAGCCGCGACGAGGCCGAGCAGATCGCGCTCCGGGTGGCCGAGCAGACCGACCTGACCCGGCACCTGGACACCGAGGCGCGCAACCTGACCGTGGGCGGCATGAAACGCCTGGAAGTGGCGCGCGCGCTGGCGATCCAGCCGCGCATCCTGCTGCTGGACGAGGTGATGGCGGGCCTGAATCCCACCGACATCGAGAAGTCCATCCAGATGATCCGCCGCATCCGCGACTCGGGCGTGTCGGTGCTGCTGATCGAGCACATGATGCAGGCCACCATGGCGCTGTCCGACCGCATCGTGGTGCTGAACGAAGGCGCGGTGCTGGTCAGCGGCGCGCCCAGGGACGTGGTCGAGAACCCCGCCGTCATCGAGGCCTATCTGGGCAAGGAGTATCAGGATGCTTAAGGTTTCGAAACTGTGCTCGGGCTATGGCAAGAGCCAGGTGCTCAACGGCCTGGATTTCGAGGTGCGCGCCGGCGAGATCGTCACGCTGATCGGCGCCAACGGCGCCGGCAAGACCACCACGCTCAAGACGCTGTGCGGCGTGGTCGCGGCCACCGGCGGCAAGGTCGAGTTCGAGGGCCGCGACCTGACCAACCGTCCGCCCTACGACATCGTCGACGCCGGCATCACCATGATTCCGGAGGGCCGCCAGCTGTTCCCGCACTTCACCGTCAAGGACAATCTGCTGATGGGCTCGTACAAGCGCGCCGCGCGTCCCATCGTGCAGCGCAAGCTCGAAGAGGTGTTGCAGATCTTCCCGCGCGTGCGCGAGCGGCTGGCCCAGTACGCCGGCTCGCTGTCCGGCGGAGAGCAGCAGATGGTGGCGATCGCGCGCGGCATGATGGCCGACCCCAAGCTGCTGGTGTTCGACGAGCCCTCGCTGGGCCTGTCGCCACTGCTGGTGCAGCAGATGTTCGACATCATCCGCGACGTCACCGCGCACGGCGTGACCGTGCTGCTGGTGGAGCAGAACGTGTTCCGCACGCTGCGCCTGGCCGATCGTGGCTACGTGCTGGAGAACGGCGCCATCGTGCGCGCCGGCACCGGCGCCGAGCTGCTCGGCGACCCCCATGTCAAGAAGGCCTATCTGGGCCACTGAATATCACGCAAAAGGAAACACGCGCCATGTCATTGCGCTGCGCTTACATCGACCACGGCAAGGGCGGCCCGCCCGACATCTTGCGCCTGGCCGAAAGAGAAATGGAAGCCCCCGCCGGGCGGCAGGTGCTGATCGAAGTGGCCTATGCCGGCGTCAACCGTCCGGATGTGCTGCAGCGGTCCGGCTCCTATCCGCCGCCGCCCGGCGCGTCCCCTCACCTGGGACTGGAAGTGTCCGGCACGGTCATCGCCACCGGCCCGCAGGCCAGCCGCTGGCGGGTCGGCGACCAGGTCTGCGCGTTGACGCCCGGCGGCGGCTACGCGCAATACTGCCTGGCCGACGAACGCCATTGCCTGCCGGTGCCACGCGGCATGGACCTGCTGACCGCCGCCGCCATTCCCGAGAATTACTACACGGTCTGGACCAATGTGTTCGAGCGCGCGCGGCTGGCGGCGGGCGAGCGCTTCCTGGTGCACGGCGGCTCCAGCGGCATCGGCCTGACCGCCATCCAGCTGGCGCGCGCCTTCGGCGCCGAAGTCTGGACCACGGTGGGCAGCGCCGAGAAGGCGGCGGCCTGCATCGAGGCCGGCGCGCGGCACGCGCTGATCTACCGCGACACCGACTACGAGGACGCCATCCGCCAGGCCACCGGCGGCCAGGGCGTGGATGTGATCCTGGACATGGTGGGCGGCGCCTACCTCAACAAGAACATCCGCCTGCTGGCGCTGAACGGCCGGCTGGTGCAGATCGCTTTCCTGGAAGGCAGCAAGGCCGAGATCGACGCGCTGCCCATCATGACCAAGCGCCTGACCGTCACCGGCTCGACGCTGCGGCCGCGCTCGGACGAGGACAAGGGCGAAATCGCCCGCGCGCTGGCCGAACGCGTGCTGCCGCTGATGGAGCAAGGTCAATGCCTGCCGCGCATCCACCAGGTCTTTCCACTGGCCGAGGCCGCCGGCGCGCACGCGCTGATGGAAAGCAGCCGCCACATCGGCAAGATCATGCTGCAGGTGCGGCCATGAGCGCGGGCACGCATGCGGCCCCGGCATCCGCCACGTCCGGCGCAGCGCGCTTCGCCGGCCAGACCGCCATCGTCACCGGCGCCGTCGGCGGCATCGGCTCGGCCATCGTCGAGGGCCTGCTGGCCGAGGGCGCGCGGGTCGGCCTGATCGACTTCAACGGCCAGGCCGGCGAGGCCTGGGCCGGCCAGCTGCGCGGCCAGGGCCGCGCGGTCTGCTTCGCCCAGGCCGACGTGTCGCGCTACGAGGAATGCGAAGCCGCCTACGCCCGCATCAGCGACGAGCTCGGCCCGGCCACGATCCTCATCAACAACGTCGGCATCTCGCCCAAGACCGAGGGGCGCGCGCTCAAGGTCTGGGAAATGCCGCCCGCCGAGTGGGACCGCGTGGTGTCGGTGAACCTGAACAGCGCGTTCTACATGACGCGCCTGGCCACGCCGCACATGGTGGCGCGGCGCAAGGGTCGCGTCATCAACATGTCCTCGGTGGCGGGCAAGGCCTATTGCGATATCGTGGCGGCGCACTACGCCGCCACCAAGGCCGCGCTGATCGGCCTGACGCGGCACTGGGCCGCCGAGCTGGGCGAGTACGACGTGACCGTCAACGGCCTGGCGCCGGGACGCATCAGCACGCCGCTGCTCAAGAGCGTGCCGCAGGAGATCAACGACGCCGTGGCCGGCGTGACGGCGCTGCGGCGGCTGGGCACGCCCGAGGAAGTGGCCGACGCCTGCCTGTTCTTCGCCTCCGACCAGGCCCGCTTCGTGACGGGCCAGGTGCTGGACGTGGCGGGCGGCTGGTTGATGACCTGAAAGGTCGAGATCTGAAAAAGTTGGCTGCCTGAAAGTCGATGGCCTGAAGCGCGCGGACGCCGGTCGGAACACCGACCGCGCGTCCCTGCCCAGCATCAGGCCTCGCGACGCAGCACCTGCCCCGGCCGCTCGCCGGTGGTCTTGCCGTCCCGCCATACCGGCCGGCCATTGGTCCACACCGACACGATGCCCGCCGACGGCGCGATCGGCTGCGCGAAGGTGGCGCGATCGGCCACCTGCCCCGCGTCCAGCAGCACCAGATCGGCATGCGCGCCCTCGCGCAGCACGCCCCGGTCCGCCAGTCCGAAGCGCGCGGCGGTCAGGCCGGTCATCTTGTGGATGGCCTTTTCCAGCGGGAACAGGCCCAGGCCGCGCGCGTAGTGTCCCAGCACGCGCGGGAAGCTGCCCCACAGGCGCGGGTGCGGCGTCTCGTCATGAGGCAGTCCGTCGGAACCGACCATGGTTTCATCGAACTGCAGGATGCGCGCCACGTCGTCCTCGTGCATGCGGAAGTAGATGGCGCCGGCCGGCTGCAGGCGGCGCACGGCCTCCTCGACGGGACAGCCCAGCTCGCGCGCGACCTCGTCCAGGTCGCGGCCCGAGAACTGCGGATGGGCCTTGGACCAGGTGACGATGACGCGGGCGGCGCCATCGACCAGCGCCTGCTCCAGGATGGTGGACGAGGCGTTGTACGGATAGCAGTCCAGGCAGACCGGTTGCGTTTTCATCTGCTCGGCGATGCGCGCCAACGTCTGGACCGAGCGTCCATGATTGGCCTGCCCCACAACCTTGTGGTGCGAGATCACCACCGGCACGCCCAGCTCGCGGCCGATGTGGAAGGTCTCCTCCAGGCAGTCCATCACCGTGTCGCCCTCGTCGCGCAGGTGCGTGGTGAAGATGCCGCCGTGCGCGCGCAGCGGCCGGCAGACCTCGATCACTTCCTGCGTGCTGGCGGCGCGCGACGGCGCATAGGCCAGCCCGGTGGACACGCCGATGGCGCCGGCCTCCAGCGCCTCTTCCACCCGCGCGCGCATGACGGCGATCTCGGCCGGGGCGGCCTCGCGTTCCAGGTCAGGCACGGCGGCCACGCGCAGCGTGATGTGGCCCAGCAGCATGGCGCAGTTGGTGGCCGCCGGCTGCTCGCGCAGGGCCTGCAGATAATCGCCGTAGCGTTCGTAGCGGAACCAGCCGCCGTCGCCGTCCAGCAGGTCCAGCGGCGGCACCACGCGCGGCGGGCGCGGCGCCAGCGAGATGCCGCAGTTGCCGCCGATCACGGTGGTGACGCCCTGGCTGACCTTGGGCGCCATGGCGCCGTCGGACAGCATGGCGCGGTCGTCATGGGTATGGGCGTCGATGAAGCCCGGCGCCAGCACCAGGCCGCGCGCGTCGACCTCGGCGCGCCCGCGCGCGCCGGCCAGGTCGCCGACGCGGACGATGCGGTCGCCATCGACGGCCACGTCGCCCTCGAAACGCGGCGCGCCCGTGCCGTCGACGATCTCGGCGCCCCGGATCAACAGGTCATGGATGGCGGACATGCGGTTTCCTTGATAGTCATCATTCGAGGCAGTTCCTTGATCGTCGCCATTCGAGGCAGAGTCGCCCCGCTCGGGGCCGCGCGGATCCGGCTCCGCCGGTCCGCTGCGGCGCCCCCTGGGGGAAGCGCGCAGCGCTTCGGGGGGGACCTCACTTCCCGATATTCCAGAACAAAGTGACCGGCGCGTCCAGCACGCCCGACAGCTTCTTGCTGTAGGCCGCCGGAATCTGGAACTGCCCCAGCGGCGCCACCACGCCCTCGTCGATGGCCAGCTTCTGGATCTGCGCGGCGATCTGCTTGCGCTCGGCGATGTCGGCGGCCTTGGCGTATTTCAGGCGCAGGGCCTCGATCTCGGGCACGTCCGGCCAGCCCGCCCAGGCCTTGCGGCCGTTGGCCGCCAGCGTGGTGTTGCCGAACGGATCGCCGCTGGTGGCCAGGATGCTGTAGGTGGAAAAGATGTTCCAGCCGCCGTCGGCCGGCGATTTCTGATTGCCCTGCTGCGACACCACGCTCTGCCAGTCCATGGCCTTCATCACCACCTTGAAGCCGGCCTTGCGCAGCGCCGCGCCCACCACCACCGGCTGCGGCGAGACCATGGCGATGTCGGACGGCTGCAGGATGACCACGGGCGTGCCGTCATAGCCGGCCTCCTTGAGCAGCGCCTGGGCGCGGTCGATGCGCGCCGGCACCACCCAATCCTCGCCGTAGTTGTCGCCCATGGGATTGCCGCAGCCCATCACGGCCGCGCAGGTCCGGTAGTACTTGGGGTTGCCCACCAGCGCCTTGAGCACGTCCTCCTGGCTGACAGCGGCGATGGCCGCCTGTCGCAGCAGCTTGTTGTCGAAGGGCGGGTACAGATGGTTCATGCGGAAGTAGGTCCAGGCCCCCAGCTTGTCCAGCACGCGGACCTGCAGGTTGTCCTGGCCCTCGACCATGGGCAGCAGGTCGAACGGCACCTGCTGCATGAAATCGACCTCGCCGTTCTGCAACGCGCTGACCGCCGTCATCTGGTCGGGCATGGCCACCCATTCGACCCGCTCCACCTTGACCACCTTGCCGCCCGCCGTCCAGCTGGGCGGCTCGGCGCGCGGCACGTAGTCCTTGTTCTTCTCGTACACCACCTTCAGGCCGGGCTTGAATTCCGAGGCCACGAACTTGAACGGGCCCGAGCCGATGAATTCGGTGATGGGCTGGGCGCTGGGCGTGTCGGCGACGCGCTTGGGCATCATGAAGAGCGGACGCGAGCTGAGCTTGGCCAGGCCCTCCAGCAGCAGCGAGGTGGGCTGCTTGAGCACCACGCGAAACTGCTTCGCGTCGACCGCCTCGATGCGGTCGATCAGCGTCATCAGCACCTGCCCGGTGGCGTCGGCGTCGGCCCAGCGCTTGATCGAGGCGATGCAATCGTCCGACGTGACCGGCGCGCCGTCATGCCACTTCAGGCCGTCGCGCAGCGTGAAGACGTAGGTCTTCCTGTCCTCCGACTCGGTCCAGCTGGCCATCTGCGGCTGCACCTTGAAATGCTCGTCGGTGCCCAGCAGCGTGTCGTAGATCATGTAGCCGTGGTCGCGCGTCATGAACGCGGTGGTCATCACCGGGTCCAGCACCCGCAGCCCGGACTGCATCACGGCCGTGACCGTCTGCGCCTGACCTTGCGCGGCCGGCGCCAGCGCCGCCGCCAGGGCCAGCAACAGTGCACCGGCCCCTTGCCGCAAGCGTCGTGTTTGTTTCATGTCGTTCCCCTTGTGTCGTTGGTTGTGCTGCTCGCGGCTACCACTGGAAAAGCGTATCGGATATGGGCGACGGCCGTCCGGCGATGCGGTCGGCCAGCACGCCGGCGCTGCCCGCGGCCAGCGTGAAGCCCAGCGCGCCGTGGCCGGCGTTGATCCACAGCCCGCGCACGGGCGTGCGGCCGATCAGCGGCTTGCCATCGGGCCGCGCCGGCCGCAGGCCGGCCCATGCCTCGGGTTCGCCGGCCGGCGCCAGGCGCGGCAGATAGCGCCGCACCTGCTCCTTGAGCTGATGGATCCGGCCGCCGTCGATGCCCGCGTCACGATCGCCGATGTCGACCATGCCGGCCACGCGCAGCCGGTCGCCCAGGCGCGCGTAGACCACCTTGTTGTGCACGTCGCTCAGGCTGGTGCGCGGCGCGCGGCTGTCCGGTCCCAGCGCATAGGTCAGGCTGTAGCCCTTGAGCGGGTAGATCAGCGGCTGCAGGCCGGCCTGGCGGCACAGCGCCTGCGCGCCCACGCCATTGGCCACGACATAGGCGTCGGCCTGCATCTCGCCCGCGCTGGTTTCCAGCGCCTGGACCGCGCCGCCGCGCAGGCGCAGCCGCCGCACGCGCGTGCCCAGCCGCAGCCGCGCGCCCAGCCCGCGCGCCAGGGACGCGCACAGCGCCTGGCAATCGGCCGCGTCCTCGCTGGGCGTGTAGACGCCGCCGACCACGCGCTGGCCGATATCGGCCAGCGCGGGCTCCAGCGCCAGGCATTCGTCGCGTCCCAGCGCGTGCTGCTCGCAGCCCAGGCTGGCCTGGTAATGCATTTGCGCGCGCGCGCCGGCAAAGGCGGCCGCGTCCTGATAGACCAGCAGCTTGCCGCTGGCGCTGAAGTCGCAGGACAACGCGCCGTCTTGCACCAGCGCGCGCGTCAGTCGCCGGCTGTGCAGGCCCAGCTGCAACAGCTCGGCGGTCGTGCGCGCGGCGGTGTCGCGGCGGCAGGCCGCCAGGAAACTCAGGGCCCAGCGCCATTGCGCCGGATCGGCCCGCAGGCGCAGGCGCAGCGGCGCGTCGCGCCGCGTCAACCAGCCCGGCAGTTTGCCCAGCACCGAAGAATCGGCCAGCGGCGCGACGAAGCTGTAGCTCAGCTGCGCGCCATTGGCCTTGCTGGTGCCGACGCCGGCCTGCGCGGCCTCGTCCAGCACGGTGACGTCATGGCCGTCGGCCAGCAGCGCGCGCGCCGTGGTCAGGCCGATGATGCCGGCGCCGATGACGATGATGTTCATCGGACCGCCACCGTCGAGAGGGCGGCGGCGAGCGCCCGCGCATCGAGGGCGGCAAGGGCGGCGGCAACGCGAGGCCGCGAGCCGAGCGGTTCAGCCATTGCCATCCCGCCCCCGCATCAGCATGAAGTCCTGCGCCGCCCCGCCGCCCGGCCAGGCCTGACCGTCGCGGATCTCGACGTACAGTTCAGTGCGCGCATGGCCGATTAAGCGACCATCGCGCCAGATTTCCGCGCCCAGGCAGACCGCCGTGGCGCGCCGGTTCAATCCGGCCAGGCGCGGGTCGGCCGTTTCCAGGCCGATGATCCGCCCCGCCGCGTCCACGGTCACGCGGTCGCAGGTGGCGGCGCGCAAGGACAGCGCCTGCTCCAGCCGCAACCATTGCAGGACGCCGGCCTGCCCGGCCAGCCTGGCCCAGGCCAGTCCGCCCAGCTCATCGGCCAGCACGCCGCGCGCGTAGATGGAGTTGTGCAGCAGCGCCACGCGGCCCTGCTGTCCCTGGCGCTGGAACGCGCCCAGGTCGTCGCGCCGCGCCGCGCGCGCGCTGTTGCCCAGGCCCAGCCCGTCTTGCGCGTGCAGCGCGATCAGGCCCGCGTCCCATTCGGGATGCGCGGCCAGCACGGCGTCGACCGCCTGTTGCGGCGGCGCGCCCTCGGCCATCAGGTCCAGCGCCATCCGGTTCAGCGGGCGACCATCGGCGCCCGGCTGATTCGGCAGGCGGTGGCCGGTGACCAGGCCCAGGCCGTCGGCGCCGGCCAGGAATTGCGTCAGGGGTTCGGGGCGGTCGGGACCGCTGGAAATGACCGCCGCCACGCGCGCATCGCGCCAGGACGCCGGCAGGTCCAGCGCCGTCACGCCGCCGCGCTGGGTGGTCCGATACTGCAGCCGGCCCTGCTCGTCCAGCACGGCGAACACGACAAAGCCGCCGATGGCGCCGCGTCCCAGCAGTTCGGCGCCCAGCACCGCGTCGAACACCGCCGCGCCGGCCTGCGCGCCCGCCGCCGCCACTCCTATCGTCATATCGCTCCCCGGATAATGTGACCATAAGGTCACAAAATCATGCTAGTGCGGCCGGGAACAAGACGGAAGCTCGGGAAAACCCGTTGCCCGCGCGGTGCCGGGCAAGGCGCGGATGCGGCAGGAATCAGGCGCGTTGCTGACCCAGCCGGTACACCACGGTGTCGAGCCGGCTCACGCCCGCGGCCTGGAACTTGGGTTCCTTGTCCAGGATGTCGCGGCGGTCGATGATGGCGGCCGGCGCCACGCCCTGGAACAGGACCTGGGCCTCGCTGTCGGCGATGGAAAATGGCGGACCGGCCATTTCTTCCTGCGGGTAGTCCAGCGTGATCAGCAGCCCGCGCCAGGACGGCGACAGCTGGCCGTAGACGTGGCGCACATATGACGCCCGCATGGATTCCGGCAGCGCCACCAGCGCGGCGCGGTCGTAAGCGCCGACGCAATGCGACAGGATCCGGGCGTCCAGGTTGTAGATGTCGCCGCAGATGATCTCGATATTGCCCGCCACGTAGTGGCGGCCATAGGACGACTCATGGATCACGGGCCTGAGTTCGTTCTCGGCGAAGAACTGCTCCACCGCGAGCGGCGCCAGCTCCACGCCCAGCACTTCGTGGCCCTGCGCCGCCAGCCACACCATGTCCAGCGACTTGCCGCAGAGCGGCACCAGCACCTTGCCGCCAGCCGGCACGTCCAGCCCCGGCCAGTATTTCTGCAGCAGCGGAGTCACCCGCGTCTGGTGAAAGTGGGTACGCCCTTCGCGCCAGCGCTCCAGCCAGAATTCCGCGTCCATGACTGCCTGCCTCCTCCGGGGTTGGGATTCAAACGGGCCTCGCGGCGATGCGCGGGCCAGACATGGCGGCCATTGTAGTGCGCGGGAAAAAGGGTGACGCGCAGGGTGACGGGCGCGCGCCGCGCCGGTATGCTGTAGCCCGCCTCATCCTGTTCCAGGGATACGATGACCGACGCCCAACCGCTGCAGGCCTTGCTCGCGCAGTGCGCCCTCCAGCGCGAATCCGCGCTGGAAGAACTGTACCGCCTTGCGTCCCCGCATCTATATGCGCTCGCCAGACGTATGTTGAGAGACCCGGCCGCGGCCGAGGACGTGCTGCAGGAGTGTTTTCTCTCGATCTGGCGACAGGCCGGACAGTACCGGCCTGACCAAAGCCAGCCCATGACCTGGATGACCCGCATCGTGCGCAACCGCTGCATCGACCGCCTGCGTCGCCCGGGTCTGGAGCTGCCCGACCCGGACGACGCGCTGACGCTGGCCTTCGCCGACGACTCCCCTGGCCCGCTGGCCCGCCTGGCGGCCAGCCGGGAAGGCAACCGCCTGGCCGGCTGCATGGGCGAGCTGGACGGCCCGCAGCGCGTCGCCATCGCGATGGCGTTCTTCGACGACCTGGCGCATCCCGACATCGCGGCGCGCCTGG
The DNA here is from genome assembly GCF_043119405.1 of Achromobacter sp. 413638. Taxonomy (NCBI): domain Bacteria; kingdom Pseudomonadati; phylum Pseudomonadota; class Betaproteobacteria; order Burkholderiales; family Alcaligenaceae; genus Achromobacter; species Achromobacter sp. 413638. The sequence goes on along the minus strand of NZ_JBICCO010000013.1, from coordinate 71,312 downwards.
ACGCGCCGCTGGGAACGGTAAAGAGCTGGATACGCCGCGGCCTGCAGCGGCTCAAGAGGTGCATGGAATGAACTACAGCGACCCCGATCTGCAAGACCGCCTGGCCGCGGATTACGTGGCCGGCGTACTGCGCGCGGGCGCGCGACGCCGGTTCGCAGGCCTGCTGCGCGAGGACGCCGCGCTGCGCCAGCGGGTGCGCGACTGGGAAGAACGGCTGCTGCCGCTGGCCCTGGCCCTGCCGCCGCAAGCCCCGCCCGAGCATGTCTGGACCGCCATCGCGGCCCGCATCCGATCACGGCCGGAATCCGTGCCGCCCGCCCCCGCCGCGCGCCCCCGCCCGCGCGAATGGCGCGGCTGGTCCTGGTGGCGCACGCTGGGCGCCGGCCTGGCCGCGGCCATGGTGGTCCTGGCCTTCCTGGTGTTGACGCCGTCCACCCAGCGTGAAGGGCTGCGCACGCTGGCGGTGCTGTCCGGCGACCAGGCGCAGGCCGCGCTGGTGCTGAACCGCCTGCCCGACAAGTCACTGTCCGTCCAGCCCATGCGCGACCTGACGCTGCTGGCTGGCGGTCGCGCGCTGGAACTCTGGGCGATCACGCCGGGCCTGCCGCCGCGCTCGTTGGGCCTGGTCCTGCCCGGCCAGACCAGCCGGCTCAACCCGCGCCTGCCGCCCTTGCCGGGCGACACCGTGGCCGTCACGCTGGAACCGCCCGGGGGTTCGCCCACCGGCGCCCCCACCGGTCCGGTGGTGCTCAGCGGCCCCGTCATCTGACCGCACTCGCCGGCATCAGGGTTTGTCCCAGGTCCGGCGAGCGCATCCAAGCGCCCGACTCCCGCGTATCTCCTTGCGACGGCCAACCAAAAAAGGAGATCGTCATGAAACGGATCGTTTGCATTGCCCTCGCCTGCTCCGCGCTTGCCCTGTCGTCCGCTCACGCGGCCGACGTCGTGGTGGGCGGCCAACCCATGCTGCCCGGCAAGACCATCGTGGCCAACGCGCTGAACTCCGCCGACCACACCACCCTGGTGGCGGCGGTGAAGGCCGCCGGCCTGGTCGACACCTTGCAGGGCAAGGGCCCGTTCACCGTGTTCGCACCCACCAACGCCGCGTTCGGCAAATTGCCGGCAGGCACCGTGGACACGCTGGTCAAGCCCGAGAACAAGGCCACGCTCACCAAGATCCTCACGTATCACGTGGTGCCGGGCAAGCTGGATTTCGACGCCCTGGCCGCGCAGATCAAGAAGGCCGGCGGCTCGGCCGAACTCACCACCGCCAGCGGCGGCAAGCTGTGGGTGATGATGAACGGCAAGCACAACATCATGCTGAAGGACGAAAAGGGCGGCGTCGCCAATATCGGCCCCTATGATGTCTACCAGTCCAACGGCGTGATCCACGTCATCGACACTGTGCTCATGCCGAAGTGACCCGGTCGGCGCGGCGGCGTGATAGCGGATATCGTAGAGTCCCCTGTCACGCCTATGCCGCGCCATGTCCCGACTGCCCCGCGCCCTCGCCCGCTTGATCCTGTCCGCCCTGCTGGCATGCCTGCCCGCCAGCTTCGCGGCCCGCGCCCAGGGCGCCGACGAATTCGATCAGGCCTATCAGGCCGAGCTGCGCACCGAAAGCGACGCGCTGCGCGCGCGCGTCGCACGCCTGTCGCCCGCCGTGCAGACGCTGAACAAACAGGTGGCGCAGGCGATCCTCACGGGCGACTGGCCCGTCGCCGAACGACTGGGCGCGGACATGGCCCGATTGGATCCGGCCAATGCCGACATCCGCCACTTCCAGGGCAGGCTGCTGGCGTTGCAGAAGCGCTATGCGCCGGCCATCGAGAAATTCGACGAGGCCATCGCGCTGGACGCCGGCAACCGCTGGTTCCTGGTCAGCAAGGCCGGCGCGCAGGCGGATGCCGGCGATCTGGCGGGCGCCCTGCGCAGCGCGCAGACCCTGTGCGAACGCTTTCCCGACTGGAGCATCGGCCACAACCTGCGGGCCGCTCTGCTGGACGGCCTGGACCGCGCGCCCGAAGCGCTGGCCGCGTATGAGCGCGCCATCGCCGCGAACCCCGCCAGCGCGCAGATACGGGTCAACCAGGGCATGCTGTTGCGCCGGCTGGACCGCCTGGCCGACGCACGCGACGCGTTCGACGCCGCGCTGCGGCTGCAACCGGACTATGCGCGGGCGCAAGCCGAGCTGGACAGCCTGCCCGCGCGCTAGCGTCGTCGGGTCGGCGCCAGGCAAACAGCCAACTGCGCCCGGCCGCCGCGCCCCTCACAGGCGCAGCATGAAACCCCGGATATCGTCGGCGATGGGCACCATGGCCAGCAGCATCAGCACGATCGCCAGCGGCAGGGTCGAACCGAAGCCCACATGGAAGAACGCATAGGCGCCGGCCACGCCGCCGACGAAGAACAGGCTCACCATGCAGGACAGCACCCGCAGCTTGGCGCGGTCCGCGCGCACGGGAACGCGCTCGTCGCTCTGGCCGGCCGCATTCCAGTAGAACAGCTTACCCAGTTCGATGCCGATGTCCGTCACCATGCCGGTCACGTGCGTGGTGCGGATCTCGGACTTCGACACCTTGGTGATCATCGCGTTCTGCAAGCCCATGATGTAGCAGAGCAGCATCACGGTCGCCGGCAGGTAGAACCAGCGCAGCTGCTCGATATTCGCGCCCAGCAGGCCGAAGGCCAGCAACAGCACCGCCTCCAGCAGCAGCGGCAGGGCGTACTCGCTGGCCAGCCGCGAGCGGCGGCCGAAATTGATCATGAATGCGGAAGACGCCGCGCCGGCCAGGAAGGACAGCAGCGCCGCCAGGCCCTGCAACACCACCAGCAAACCGCCCACCGCCAGGTGGTCGGCCATCATCGAGACGATGCCGGACATGTGCGAGGTGTACTGCTGCACGGCCAGGAAGCCGCCCGCGTTGACCGCGCCGGCGACGAAGGTCAGCACATAGGCCAGGTGGCGGTTGGCCTCCGGGCTGCGCTGCGCGGCGGTCAGCTTGCGTAGATAGGGAATGGGCACGGGCGCGCCTCGGGGTGACGGACAGTCGGGAAGAACATGGCTACCATTCTAGGCTCACGGGCGCCGCCATGGCGCGCCCTGCCCGGAATCCCGGCGGCCCGTCCCGAACGCGCCGCAACGCCAGACCCAGCATCCGTCCCGACATGCCCATACATCCCGCCACGCTTTCCGACCTGCCGCAACTGGCCGCGCTGGCCCTGGCCTCCAAGGCCGTGTGGGGCTACCCGCCCGAGCTGCTGGCGCAATGGCGCGACGACCTGACGCTTACGCCCGCGGACCTGGGCCGCTGGCGCGTGCGCCTCATGCGTGACGAGCAGGGCATCGCAGGCTTCTATGCGCTGGCGCCGGATGCGGCGGACTGGCGGCTGGAGCATCTGTGGATCGCGCCGCGCGCCTTGCGACAGGGGCTGGGCCGGCGCCTGCTGGCGCATGCCGCCCGCGTGGCGCGGCTTGCGGGCGCGCGGGAGATCGCGATCGAGGCCGATCCGCAGGCCGAGCCTTTCTATCTGGCGCAAGGCGCGGTGCGCGTCGGCGCGCGCGCCGCGCCCATTCCCGGCGAACCCGGACGCGCGCTGCCGCTGCTGCACCTGCCGCTGAACGGCGGCGCGCGCGCGTCCTTCGGCCAAGCGCGCTAGGCCAGGCCGGCCTCGCGCAACTGCTGGCGCCGGTACTCGCCCTGGCGCACGTGCATCCAGCCCGGATACTCCGGCGGCAGGGCGCTGGCCTTGTCCAGCTCGGCCAGCTCGTCCGCCGTCAGCGCCAGCCCGACGGCGGCCAGGTTGTCGTCCAGCTGGTCGACCCGCTTGGCGCCGATGATGACCGAACTGACCACCGGCTGCGCCAGCAGCCAGGCCAGCGCCATCTGGGCCGGCGACACGCCGCGCGCCTCGGCCAGGCGGCGCAGCACGTCGACGCAGTCGTAGGCGCGGTCACGGTCGACCGGCGGGAAGTCGAATTCCAGGCGCCGGCTGCCGGCGTCACCGCCGCCATCGCGCCCGTACTTGCCGCTGAGCAGGCCGCCGGCCAGCGGGCTCCAGACCATCAGCCCGACGTTCTCGCTCTGGAGCATCGGCGCCAGTTCCCGTTCCAGGTCGCGGCCCGCGACGGTGTAGTAAGCCTGCAGCGACTCGAAGCGCGCCAGGCCTCGGCGCTCGGCAATGCCCAGCGCCTTCATGATCTGCCAGGCCGACCAGTTCGACACGCCGACGTAGCGCACATGGCCCTGGCGCACCAGGTCGTCCAGCGCGCGCACGGTTTCCTCGATCGGCGTGGCCGGATCGAAGCCATGGATCTGGTACAGGTCGATATGGTCGGTGCCCAGCCGCGCCAGGCTGCGCTTGACGCCTTCCATGATGTGATAGCGCGAGTTGCCGCGCGCATTGGGGCCGGCGCCGGTCTGGCCGAACACCTTGGTGGCGATCACCACCTCGTCACGCGCCACCTTCAGGTCGCGCAGGGCCTGGCCGGTGATGGTTTCCGAACGGCCTTCTGAATACACGTCCGCCGTGTCGATGAAGTTGACGCCGGCCTCCAGGGCGCGCCCCACCAGGCGGTTGGCCTCTTCCTGCTGCAACTGGCCGATCTTGCTCCACAGTTCGCCCTGACCGCCGAAGGTCATGGTGCCCAGGCACAGTTCCGAAACGAACAGGCCGGTGTTGCCGAATTTCTTGTAGCGCATGCGAATACTCCAGGTAGGGTCCGGCGGATGCGCCGCCCCGAAATGGCGCGGCGCATCCGCGAAAACCGGATCAGTATGCGGCGGCGGTCGGACCGGCGCGATGCCGGATCCTGCCCTTTTTTTGCCCGATCCTGCCTCGTCCCGGCGGCTCGTCCGCCTTGCGCCCATTCCTCCGCGCCTTCTGCCTATTTCTCCGGATTCAATCTCCCAGATTGGAAAGAGGCCCCCGGCCAGGAATACACTGACCGCACCCGATCCTGCCGCCAGCGTTCCTGTCGCTGGCGCGCGCCCGCCGCGATCCGCCTTTCCCCGCCGACATGATCCCTGCCCAATCCTCCACCCTCGCCACCGCCTCCGCCCGCGCCGAAGTGCTGCGCCTGCTGGACCGCATGACGGGCACGCTGGAAGGCTCGATGGAAACATCCATCGACGGCCTGCACCTGCACCGCCTGTCCCAGCCGGTCGGCCCCAAGCCCGCTTTCCAGGCCGCCGCGCTGTCGGTCATCGCCCAGGGCACCAAGCTGCTGCTGGTCGGCGACGAAGCCTACGAGTACGACCCCTTCCATTACCTGATCTCGTCGGTGGACCTGCCGGTGGTCGCCAAGGTGTCGGTGGCCAGCCCGAGCCGGCCCTACCTGGGACTGCGGCTGGACCTGCATCCCGAGGCCATCACCGCGCTTATCAGCGACGAGAACCTGCCGCCCGCGCCGCCGTCCGACACCTCGCGCGCGCTGAGCGTGAATCCGCTGGACGACACGCTGCTGGACGCGCTGCTGCGGCTGCTGCGCCTGCTGGACACCCCGCGCGACATTCCCTTCCTGGCGCCGATGATCAAGCGCGAACTGCTCTACCGCCTGATGATGGACGGCCAGGGCGCGGCGCTGCGCCAGACGGTGCTGCAGGACAGCCAGCTCAATCGCGTGGCCAAGGCCATCCGCATCCTGCGCGACAACTACGCCCAGCCCCTGCGCGTGGAGGACATCGCCCGCGATGTGCACATGAGCGTGTCCTCGCTGCACCATCATTTCAAGCAGGCCACGGCCATGAGCCCGCTGCAATACCAGAAACACCTGCGCCTGCAGGAGGCGCGACGCATCATGCTGGCCGACGACGCCGGCGTGGCGCTGGCCGCGCACGCGGTCGGCTATGAAAGCTCATCGCAGTTCAGCCGCGAATACAGCCGCCTGTTCGGCGCGCCGCCGCTGCGCGACAAGCAGCGCTGGCGGGACGAGGCGACGCAGGCGCCGGCCTGAACGCGGCCGCGCCGCGCGGCCGGTATATGCTTGCCCTGGCATCGTCCCATTTCCAGAACGGCAGGCACATCATGCACGACTTGAACGACCTCTATTACTTCGTGCAGGTCGTCCGGAACGGCGGCTTCGCGCCCGCCGGCCGGGCGCTGGGCATACCCAAGTCGCGCCTGAGCCGGCGCATCGCGCTGCTGGAGGAAAGGCTGGGCGTGCGCCTGATCCAGCGCTCGACCCGCAGCTTCGCGGTCACGGAACTCGGCCAGGAATACTACGAGCAGTGCCTGTCCATGCTGGCCGGCGCCGAGGCCGCCCAGGAAGTCATCGACCGCACCCACGCCGAGCCGCAAGGCACCATCCGCCTGAGCGCGCCGCCGGCGCTGATCCACTATTTCCTGGGCGAGCTGATCGCGCGCTTCATGGTCAAGTGCCCGAAGGTGCAGGTCTACCTGAAGAGCTTCAGCCGTCCGGTGGACGTGCTGCGCGAGGGCTACGACCTGGCCGTGCGGGTACGCTTCGGACCCATCGAAAGCAGCGACCTGGTCATGAAGCCGCTGGGCATCAGCGGCCAGCGCCTGGTCGCCGCGCCTGCGCTGGCGCGCGCCGTGGCGCAGCCCGCCGACCCGAGCGCGCTCGGCCAGCTGCCGACGCTGGCGCTGGGCATCGACGGACGCGAAAGCCACTGGAAGCTGGACGGGCCGGACGGCGCCCGCCTGAGCGTGCCCTTCTCCCCCCGCCTGGTGACCGACGACATGATGGCGTTGAAACAGGCCGCCGTGCAGGGCGTGGGCGTGGTGGCGCTGCCCCTGCTGATGATCCGCGAGGAACTGGCGGACGGCCGGCTGATCGACGTGGGCCGGCCCTGGGCGCCCGAGCCGGGCAGCGTGCATGCCGTGTTTCCGTCACGCCGGGGTCTCTTGCCCGGCGTGCGCGAGCTGCTGGATTTCATGGGCGCCGAATACCAGAAGCTGGCTCGGCGCGAACGCGAGGAATGCCGGGAGCTGGGCGAACGCCCCTAGCCCGGCAGTGGGCTTGCCTGCCTGTCGCGGACTGCCGGGTCTGTCCAGATCCGGGCCTCGGGCCCGGACAGCGTCCTGCGGATAGGACGCTGCGGCCGGTTTTCGACGGCTACCGCGGCGGCGGGCCGGATTCTAGGATGAAGCCTCATTCTTCTTTTCGGAGTCCGCCATGACCACCCCCGCCAACTTCAACGGCCAGCGCCCCGTGATCGATCCCGACGACGCCGCCATGCTGCTCATCGACCACCAGAGCGGCCTGTTCCAGACCGTGGGCGACATGCCCATGCCCGAGCTGCGCGCCCGCGCCGCCGCCCTGGCCAGCATGGCCACGCTGAGCAAGATGCCCGTCATCACCACGGCCTCGGTGCCGCAAGGCCCGAACGGCCCATTGATTCCTGAGATCCACGACAACGCGCCCCACGCGAAATACGTCGCGCGCCGGGGCGAGATCAATGCCTGGGACAACCCGGAATTCGTCGCGGCGGTCAAGGCCACGGGCCGCAAGACCCTGATCATCGCCGGCACCATCACCAGCGTCTGCATGGCCTTTCCGTCGATCAGCGCGGTCGCCGATGGCTACCGCGTGTTCGCCGTGGTGGACGCCTCGGGCACCTACAGCAAGATGGCGCAGGAGATCACGCTGGCGCGCATCGTCCAGGCCGGCGTGGTGCCGATGGACACGGCCGCCGTGGCCTCGGAACTGCAACGCACCTGGAATCGCGAGGACGCGGCCCAGTGGGCGCAGGTCTATACCCGGATCTTCCCCGCCTACCAGCTGCTGATCGAAAGCCACGCCAAGGCGCAGGACGTGGCGCGCAACAACGAGGCGCTGGATTCCCAGCGCTGAGCCCGCATCCCGGCGGCGCGGCCGGGCCTATTTCTTGCGGAAGGGATAGGCCTGCTGCGCCAGGAACGTGCCCGGCATGTCGTTGTCCAGGATGCCGTAGTTCTCCGGCAGGCGCCGGCTCACGCCGCGCACGGCGGTGCCGAACAGGTAGTCGATGAAGGACAGGTGCGCCGCGTAGTTGCGGTCGATGGCCTCGGTGTCCGACGAGTGATGCCAGTGGTGGAAGTCCGGCGTCACGATGATGTAGCGCAGCCAGCCCCAGGGCAGCTTGACGTTGGAGTGGATCAGCACCGCCTGGAAACCGACGATGATGATGTAGGCATCCAGCACCGGCTTGGAAAAGCCCAGCGCGAACAGCACGCCCAGCACCGCCACGCGCGTGATCAGCAGCTCGACGATGTGCAGCCGCGATCCGGCCAGCCAGTCCAGTGTGCGGGTGCTGTGGTGCACCGCATGGATGCGCCACAGGAACGGCACCTCGTGATAGGCCCGGTGCGCCGCGTACTGCACCAGGTCCGCCACCAGCACCGCCAGGAACAGCTCCAGCGCGTAGGGCAGGCCGGCGATGGCCTGCTGCAGCGGCTCATACGCGGCCCAGGAGAACAGCCGGTGCACGAAGAAGTTGATGCACAGCAGCACCGCGCCGACCGACAGGTGGTTGAACAGGAAGTGCTTCATGTCCACCTGCCATTCCGTGCGGAACACGGGCTGGCCGTCATACAGCGGGAACAGCTTCTCGAAGATGATGAAGACGGTGCTGGAGGCCAGCAGGTCCAGGATGAACCAGTCCAGGCCCAGGTAGGGATGGTGGCCGGTGTTGGAGGTGGTCACCATGACCTGGCTGCCGCCGGCGGCCACGGCGCCGCATACCAGGGCGAAGGCGGCGATGTTGAGCCAGCGCTGGCGGCCGAGAACGATATTGGCCAGCGCGATGGTGCCCGAGACCAGCAGCGCGCCGAACAGCAGCGCGCGCATCGCGTCCACGGAATAGAAAGCGCGCAGCTCGGGCGTGGTGAGATAGGCCGGGAAATGAAACGCCAGCACGCCAAGCACCGCCAGGATCGCCAGGAACAGCGCGATCACGCCGCTGATCATGCCGGTGCCGGGACGGATGTGCCCGTCCTGCCTGAACAATTCCCAGATCTGGCGATAGATGGGCGCGCGCTGTTTCATTTCATTCCGATGACGACTCCACGGGGCTGCGAGTGTATCGCCGGGACCGCCAGTCAATGTAAGCAAACGTGAGAATACGCGTGCATATCTGCCCCCCAGCCCGATCAAGCGCCGGCTTGCGGCGGGTCAAGTCCGATAAAACTGGCGGATACCCGCAAGATTGACAAGGATTGCCGGTTGCGCTGTCATGGAACGGACACTTCCAAAGCTCTCGCGCGCCCTCCTGGGGGCTCGCGTTTTTCCCTGACCCGGACCCAGCAGAGAGGCCGTCATATGTTCCCTGAATACCGTCAACTCATTACCCAGCTGAAATCCGAGAACGCCCATTTCTCGGCGCTGTTCCAGCGGCACAATGCGCTGGACCAGCAGATCCAGAACATGGAGGCCGGCATCGTCCCGGCGTCCGGCAACGACGTGGAAGTGCTCAAGAAGGAAAAGCTGCAACTGAAGGACAAGCTCTACGGCATGCTCCGGGCCGCCGACGGACACGCCTGAGCGGCTTCACGCCCCGCGCCGGGCACGATCCATGCCCGGCCCTCCTTTCCTCTCCTGATTCGCTCGCCCCGACCTGCGCGACGCCGCGCAAGCGCGGGGCGTTTCACTTGGGCCGCAAGCCGTGCCCGCGCCGCCACGCGTCCCATCGCTCCGACAAGTAAGCCACGCTAATCATGGATTAGGATATTTAGATTTTCTAATCCATCTCGCATCGATAGTCTGTCGCCCTTTCCCACAGGTGCGATATGACCCACGCTTTTCTTCCCGGCTTCCTGCTTGGCCTGAGCCTGATCCTGGCCATCGGCGCGCAGAACGCCTTCGTGCTGCGCCAGGGACTGCGCCAGCAGTACGTGTTCGCCGTGAGCCTGACCTGCGCCTTGTCCGACGCGATCCTGATCGCCGCCGGCGTCGCGGGCTTCGGCGCGGCGGTCGCGGCCCTGCCGTGGCTGGAAACCGCGATGCGTTACGGCGGCGCCGCGTTCCTGTTCCTGTATGCCGCCCGCAGCCTGCGCGCCGCGCTGCGCAGCCATCACGACAGCCTGACGCCGTCCGAGAATCAGGCGGCGGGCCTCTGGACCACGCTCGCCACCTGCCTGGCCTTCACCTGGCTCAATCCGCACGTCTATCTGGATACCGTGGTGCTGCTGGGTTCGATTTCCAGCCAATACGAAGAGCAGAAAACCGCCTTCGCCCTGGGCGCCATCTCGGCCTCGTTCCTGTTCTTCTTCACACTGGGCTATGGCGCGCGCCTGCTGCGGCCGCTCTTCGCGCAACCGAAGGCCTGGCGGGTGCTGGACCTGCTGGTGGCCGTGGCGATGTTCTGTATCGGCCTGGGACTGCTTATCTGAATTTAGATAGAACCCACACTGATCACTATGAAGCAATAGTACTAGTTCTTTGAGAATCGTCTCATATATCTCCCCCCTTGCCCCGTCCATCATGAATCGCTCCACCACATGCGCTTCCCATTCCTGAAGGAATTCAAGGTCATATCGGCATAGGCAATCGCGTCCCTGCTGCGCTGGCGTTCCTTCCCCAATGGGACAAGGAATCCCTACATGCCGTTTCGTATCAATCCGATCATGGCGGGGCTGCTCGTCACCCTGCCCAGCGTGGTCCTGGCTGTCGAACACGGACAGATCACCGTCAACGACCCCGCGGGCGCCACCACCATCGTCCTGAATCCGGGCGATACCGTCACCCATGCCGGCGCCGGCGCGGCCATCGACATTTCCATCGCGGGCAACAGCCTGAACGCGGACCGGGCCGTCATCACCGCGGGCGACCCCAACACCACGAACAAGTCCAGCGTCGGCCTGCGCGTCAGCGCGGGCGGCGCGGCCACGTTGACCGACAGCAGCGTCTCGAGCGTGGGAGCGGGCCAGAACTCCCATGCGCTGTCGGTCACGGGCGCGGGCAGTTCCATCAGCGCCTTCGACACCACGTTGAGCACTATCGGGGACCATTCGCACGGCCTTAAGGCCGAATCCGGCGCGCAGGTCACGCTGCAAGGCGGCAGCATCGAAACAGCGGGCATTGGCGCGAATGGCATCGACGCGTCCGGCGCGGGCACGCTCGTCAAAGTAGATGGCACGACGATCTCGTCCGCGGACACCTCCTGGATCTCCACCGGAGTCCAGGTCTACCAGGGCGCGCGCGTCGAGCTGACCGACAGCAAGATCTCGAGCCTGGGCGGCGGCACGGGCATCGAAATCTTCAATGCCGACAGCGTCGTCACGCTCGACAACACCGACGTAAGCACGAAGCAGGCGGTGGGCATCACCGTCAGCGGCGGCACGCTGACCATGACCGGCGGCTCGGTATCGTCCCAGGGTGGCGCGGTCTACCTGGGTTCGAACGGCAACGCCAACGCCACCATCCGCGACGCATCGCTGCGCACCGAAACCGGCATAGGCATCAACATCAACGCCGAGAACACGTCCGCCACCCTGGACAACGTCATCCTCAAGTCCGTGGGCGCGTACAGCACCGGCATCTGGATGCCCGCGCTCGGCAACCAGCTGACCGCCAACCGGCTCACGCTGGAATCCGGACTCATCGGCATCGACAGCCGCGCCGGCAACGTCGTCCTGACGGACAGCGCCATCACCACGCAGGGCAAGAACGGCCACGCACTGTACATGTCGATAGACGAAGGCAGCGGCGGCACCATCGAGGCGAGCAACACCACGATCCGGACCCACGGCGACCTTGCCGTAGGCGCCCTGGCCCGCCTGCGCGGCGCGAACATCGTGCTGCGCGACTCGACCATCGACACTTCCGGCACGACCGCGCATGGCCTGTTCGCCAGCGGCGGCGGCAGCGGCATCCGGACATGGGGCACCGCCATCACGACACAAGGCAACAGCGCCCACGGCCTGGCCATGAGCAACAACACGGCCGTCTCGCTGGACAGCACCCGCATCGATACCGCCGGCGCCGACGCACGCGGCATCTGGACCTATGGAACCGCCGCCAGCGTCAACAACACGCTGAGCCTGGGCAATGGCTCGCGCATCGACACGCAAGACGCGGTGGGCCTGCTGGTGAGCGGCGGCAGCCACCGGATCACGCTGGACCGCGCCGACATCACGGCGCGCAGGGACGGCAGCACTGACGATGGCATGCTGCTATACGCGCGCTCCATCGATGTGACGTCCGGCGGCGTCACCACCACGGTCGAAACCGGCCAGATCCGCCTCGACGCCAGCGCCTCGGCGCTGACCGGCGATGTGTTGATCGAAAGCGGCGCGCTGGACATGGATCTCACGAACGGCTCCACGCTCACCGGCGCTGTCTGGCAGCGCGGAAACGGACGCGTCAACAGCCTCGCGCTGGACGGCAGCAGCGTCTGGAACGTGCGCGGCGACTCCACCTTGGGCACGCTCAAGAACGCCGGCACCGTGGCCTTCGCGTCGCCAAGCTCCGGCGCGTTCAAGACCCTGACGGTCGAGAACTACGAAGGCGGCGGCACGCTGGCGATCAACACCCGGCTCGGCGACGACAACTCGCCCACCGACCGGCTCGTGATCGATGGCGGCGCGGCCACCGGCAACACGGGATTGCGCGTCATCAACGCCGGTGGCGTCGGCGGCCAGACCACGCTGGGCATCCGCGTGGTGGAAACCATCAACGGCGGCGTCACCGCCAGCGACGCCTTCCACCTGGACGCCGGTTCCACCGGCTACCGCGCCAGCATCGGCACCGTCGCCCTCAACGGCTATGACTACAGCCTGGTGCGCGGCGGCAACGGTGGCGTGGCCGACGACTGGTACCTGACCTCGGAATACACCGACCCCACCACGCCGCCGGGGCCGACCGATCCCCTCGACCCCATAGACCCGACTGATCCGACCGGCCCCACCGATCCGACCGGCCCCGTCACGCCCACCGACCCGGTCGCGCCGCCGGAAGTCGATCCGTCCGGTTTCAGGAACGTGTCGCCGGAAACCGGCGCCTACGCCGGTAACCAGCGCGCCGCCATGAACCTGTTCTCGCACGGCCTGCGCGACCGCGTCGCCGTCCCCGACGCTGGCGGCGACGGCGGCCGCCTCTGGACCCGCGCCCTGGGCCGCCACGACGGCGGCCTGCGCATGGCCGAGGGCAAGGTCGAGGTCGACACCGACAGCACCCTGCTCCAGATCGGCGGCGACGTATTGCGCACCCGCCTGGGCAGCGCCGGCACGCTGCAAGCCGGCCTGATGGCCGGCTACGGCGATGCCCGCACGCGCTCGGACGCCACGCTGCGCCTGCCCGGCTCCGGCCAGACCGTTCAGACCCGCGCACGCGGCAAGGTCTCCGGCTACTCGGTCGGCCTGTACGCCACCGCCTACGCCAACGACGCCACCCGCCTGGGCGCCTACGCCGACGCCTGGCTGCAATACGGCCGCTACGACAACCGCATCAGCAGCGACCTGGGCGCCGTGCGCTACGACGCCGACGTCTGGTCCGCCTCGCTGGAAACCGGCTACGCCTTGCGGCCCTTCGTCGCCGGGTCGGCGCTGGCCGATCTCGTGGTGGAGCCCAAGGCCCAACTGCTCTACAGCCACTACAAGGCCCAGGACGCCACGCTGCAGGGCACGCGCATGCAAAGCGGCAAGCGCAACGCCGTCACCACCCGCGCCGGCGTGCGCATCTATCCCAAGGCCGCGCCCGATGCGCCGCAACCGAAGATCCGGCCGTTCCTGGAAGCCAACTGGGTCCACTCGCCCGGCACCCCGTCCGTGCGCATGGGCGCCAACACGCTGGACACGGCCCCGTCTCGCAACGCGCTCGAACTCAAGCTCGGCGCGCAAGGGCAGATCGGACGCAATGTGCAGGTCTCGGCCCAGGCCTTCGGCCAGCTCGGCAGCGGCGGCCAGCGTGGCTATGGCGGCATGTTGAACCTCAGCTATCGCTGGTGATCGGTGGCATGCGGCCGGACGATCACCAGACGGACCCCGGCCAGGAAGACAGCGCGACAAGCCCGGGGTCAGCCGAAAGCTGCCGGGCGGCCCGCGCTCAGTCGAGCTTGTAGCTCTTGAGGTGGATGCTGGTCTCGGTGGCGGAGATCGCCTTGATGAGCCGGACGCGGTCCAGCGCCTGGGACATTTCCTCGATATTGGCCACGCTCAGCTCGGCCAGCAGGTCCCAGCGGCCATTGGTGTCATGCAGGCCCACCACGGCGGGGTCGCCCAGCAGCAGGCTGACGACGCGGCGGGTTTCGTTGCCGTCCACGGCGATGCTCATCCAGGCGCCGATGCGGTTGGGCTCGGATTCCGGCCGCAGCCGCACCGTATAGCCCACGATGATGCCGGCGTCTTCCAGGCGCGTGATGCGGTTGTTCACCGTGCCGCGCGAGACGCCCAGTTTCTTGGCCAGGGTGGCCACCGTGCTGCGGGCGTCGGCGCGCAACAGGCTGAGCAATTGTTGATCCAGTGTGTCCATTATTGTCATTTCGACAGGCGATTGGCGCCAATGTGAAATCTTATACGTGTTTTCCTGCCGAAATGGCAGCTTCCGGCTGACGCCGCCTTTGGTCAGAATTTTCATCAGTACAGAAGGAGACACCTCATGAGCACGCTGCTCACCACCAAAGACGTCGCCACGCTCATCGCGACGCGCACCCTGCCCCGCTGCCTGGAAGACCTGGCCGGACGCATCCGCGCCGACTTCCTGCGCTGGCCGGAATTCGACAAATCGGCGCGCCTGGCCAGCCATTCCAGACTAGGCGTGATCGAACTCATGCCCGTGGCCGATGCCCGCTACTACAGCTTCAAGTATGTCAATGGCCACCCGCAGAATCCGCATATCGGCCTGCCCACCGTCATGGCCCTGGGCGTGCTGGCCGACGTGGCCACCGGCATTCCCCTGCTCGTGTCGGAACTGACCCTGACCACCGCGCTGCGCACGGCCGCCATGTCCGCCGTGGCCGCGCAGGCGCTGGCCCGTCCCGGCGCGCGCAGCATGGCGCTGATCGGCAACGGCGCGCAAAGTGAATTCCAGGCCCTGGCCTTCCATCACCTGCTGGGCATCAACGACATCCGCGCCTACGACCTGGATCCCGCCGCCACCCGCAAGCTGGCCGCCAATCTGGCGCGGGTTCCCGGCCTGCGCCTGCGGCCCTGCGCCAGCGCGGCCGAAGCGACGCGCGGCGCCGACATCGTCACCACGGTCACGGCGGACAAGGCCTACGCCACCATCCTCACCGCCGACATGGTGGAAGACGGCATGCACCTGAACGCGGTCGGCGGCGACTGTCCCGGCAAGACCGAGCTGCACCGCGACGTGCTGCTGCGCGCCAGCACCTTCGTCGAATACGAGCCGCAGACCCGCATCGAAGGCGACATCCAGCAGATGCCCGCCGACTACCCCGTCACGGAACTGTGGCGCGTGCTGGCCGGACAGGCGCCGGGCCGCCGCGACGCGGGCGAGGTGACGCTGTTCGATTCCGTGGGCTTCGCGCTGGAAGACTATTCGGCGCTGCGCTACCTGGCCGACTCGGCGCGGGAGCTGGGCCTGGGCCAGCCGGCCGGACTGATACCCGATCTGGCCGACCCGCGCGATCTGTATGCGCTGGTCGAAGCCAGCCGGACGGTCGGGGTCCAGGGCGAAGTCGCGGTGTCGGCCCGCGACAGCCACGCGCTCTGCGCCTAGTCCGGCCGTCCGACCTCAGGATGCAGGGAGAACCTGCCAGCCACCTTGGCTGGCGGCCGCGCGGCCCTGGCATGCGCCATCCCGGGCCGTCGAGGCGCGTGCGAGGTGCCCACGCAATGACGTTCCAGTGCATTGCCGCACCGCAGGCGCCAGGAGGGCGCGCGATATACTCGGCCACCGCAAGCCAAGCCTCGACGGTGGGCCCGGCGCACAGCACGCACGTCCCGCGTGCCCGCCCCCGCCCGAGCGCACCGGCACACTCATGAATTTCGGATTGTCACGACAAGCCCATGCTGCAATGGCTCAGACGCAAACTGTCCCCATGGTCGCCGGAACATCAGCGCTCGGTCGCGAAGTTTCCCGGCCAGGCTGAACTCGACCCGCCATCTCCCGCCGACCTGGCCGCCATGGGCATGACGGTGGCCTTCTTTACCCGCGACAGCATTTACGAAACGGAAAAGAACCGGCTGGTCCGCTCCGCTGAAAGGCTCCAGCTTCCCGTCGACGCCCAGGCCATCGACACCACCGGATCCTGGGTGCGCAACGCCGCCATGAAGCCCGGCGTGCTGGTCGGCATGCGGCGCAAGCACCGCGGCCCCATGCTCTATGTGGACGTGGACGCG
This sequence comes from Achromobacter sp. 413638, assembly GCF_043119405.1. Taxonomy (NCBI): domain Bacteria; kingdom Pseudomonadati; phylum Pseudomonadota; class Betaproteobacteria; order Burkholderiales; family Alcaligenaceae; genus Achromobacter; species Achromobacter sp. 413638. Next base: position 55,070 of record NZ_JBICCO010000013.1, on the reverse strand, counting down.
GTGTTCCATCGCAATCCCTGGCCCAGCCTGGGCGCGCTGGATTGCGACATCGCCGCGTACCACGAGCCCGACGGCCATCTGCTCAGCGGCACGCTGTACATCAACGACACGCCGGCGGCGGCCACCCTGCTGGATGAATGGGCGGCGGCTTGCGGCGCCAATCCCGATGAATGGGACCAGCTCGTGCTCGAACGCATCCTGGCCGAGGATGCCGCGCGCGCAGAACCGCGCTACCGCCAGGCGCGGCTGCCCGTCGCCTATTGCTGGATCTTCGACAAGATCGACAATGCGGCATCGGCGCAGGTCTACATCGAACACCTGCAGGCCAGCCGGGAGAGCCAGCAGCTCAAGGGCCTGTTCCGCAAGCCCGGCCGCAACGTGCGACGCCGCCGCGACCGGATCCGGACGATAGAGAAGATTCTGTTCACGGACCGACGGGGCCGCTAGCCGGCGGTATGCTGCCGCGCCTGCGCTTCGTCGACGTCCTGCTCGTCCTCGTGCAGGACGCGGCCGCCCTTCACGGGCAGCGCATCGAGCAGCTTGTCCAGCGACAGGGCGCGCTCGAAGTACCAGCCTTGCACCTTGGAAACGCCGTGCGCGGCCACCTCGTTGACGTGTTCCTCGGTTTCCGCGCCTTCCGCGATCACTTCGATATCGAGGGACTTGGCCAGCTCGATGATCTGCATCGCCACCGTGCGCTTGGCGCCTCTTTCGGTGAGCCCTTGCGTGAAGACCTTGTCGAGCTTCAGGTAATCCACCGGAAACGCCCCCAGGTAGGCCAGGCTGGAATAGCCCGTGCCGAAGTCGTCGATCGCGACTTTCACTCCCAGGGCGCGAATGCCATCTATGGTTTCCCTGGCGTTTTCCTCGAGCAGCCCCCGCTCGGTGAGCTCGATGTTGATCCACGACGGCGGCAGGCCGGTCTCCCGCAGCAGCCTTTCGGTTAGCGCCCGGCCCGATCCCGACTTGACCTCGTTGGCGGAGATGTTCAACGAGACGTAGAAGCCCCGCACATGCGATTCGATGACCGGCAGGTCCTCGGCCACCAGATCGAACACCAGCGCCGCGATCTCCTCGGACAGGCCGCAACGCTCGGCCGCCGGTATGAAGATGTCCGGCCCCATCGGCTCGGCGCCATAGGGGCGCTTCCATCGCAGCAGCGCCTCCGCGCCTATCCATTGCTTGGTCCGGATATCGACGATGGGCTGGTAGACCAGATAGAACTCCCGGTCCCGTATCGCCCGGCGCAGCAGCTGGGGCATGTCGCGGGCCCATCGCTTGCGCCACAGGATCACGCCGCACAGCATCACGCCGGCGATCCCGCCGGCCGCGGCAACCGCCCATCGCGTGCCCGCGAAGTCGTGCAGATACGCCTCGGGAGGAATGGCCACCACCGCCACATGCTGGAACCGCGAGGACGGCAGGATCGCCAGCACCGTGCCCGACAGCTCCCCGACCACGGCCTGTCTGGTCGCCGCGCTCTGCAGCCACTCCGGCTTCACGTAGCCGATGCCGAAAAAGCGGTTGGTTTCGCCGGGATAGAACAAGCCGATGGTCGCGGACGGCTCGAGCAGCGTCATGGCGTTCACGTAGTCGCCGCGATTCAGGAATATCGTGTAGCCGTTGAAGGAGAGCGCGATGTACCGCAATTCCGGCGCGGCCGGCAGCGCCACGTCCGGCCATACGCGCATGCCCTGCAGCGACACGAAGTCCGGCGGGCCGAGGTCCAGGCCGTCCAGCGTGCGTCCCAATGAAGAACAGACGATGCGCGTTCCGTCGGCATAGGCGATGGCGCGCAGCACCGGGGATTGCAGGACCCGCTTGCCCATTTCAGACTGCGCATAGGCGGCGCAGGGCAGCTTTCCACTCAGCGCGCGCAGCGATTGGCTCAGGTCCTGCAGCTGCGAAGACACGAGGTCCGCGCGCGCCAGCACCGCGGTCGAAAGCGTCCTGGCCTGCGTCTTGGCACGCTCGATGGCGAATTGCGTGGATAGTTCAAGCCCAAAGTAAATCGGCACCGTTGCAGCGAAGACAAGTCCGATAACAAAAACCAGCGTTGTTACAAACTTCCCCATAGACCGCACACCCCGATTAAGTGTTTGACTATGACCGCAAGCTTTCAGATCATTATCAAAGAAATTAAACCATGTAGCCAGAATTCGAATTACTGCTACGCACCATGCCCGTCACGATGACTGAACCCTGTCTGCAGGAAAAAGGCCATGGCGGCAATCGATGATGAGCATTCCTCGCCTCGAAAGCTGCCCTCCATCCGACGCGCCCTGCTCTGGCTGGGCATAGCCTGTACCGTGCCGACCATCCTGGTGGCCTCGGCGGCCGCCTACGAGGACTATCTGCTGCGCAAGGAGCGCGTCTACGAGACGGCCGTCAGCATGGCGCGCACGCTCGTCGCGGAACTGGAGCGCGAGTTGCGCGGCGTCGAATCCGGGCTGCGGATACTGGCGACGTCCGAGGAACTGCAGCAAGGCAAGCTGGGCGCCTTCCACCGCCGGCTGCAGGATGCGCTGCAATTGCAGAATGTCGATGGTTACGTGCTATTGGACAACCACGACATGCTGGTGGCCAACAGCAGCGCGCCCTATCCCAGCCCCCCGATCAGAAGCGTCCTGCCGGACGCGATCCGGCAGCAGGCCCGATCGCCGCAGGGCGTCGTCACGAACCTGTTCAACACCGCCCTGCGCGGCGAGCAGACCATCGCCGTCGGGATTCCGGTGACCCTGCAAGGCCAGGTCCAGTACGGCCTGTTCGCCGAGATCAGGCCGCAGCGCATCAGCCAGATCCTGCGCCGGCAGGCGTTGCCGGCGGGATGGGTCGCCGCCGCGCTGGACAAGGAGGCGCTGATCGTGGGCCGCACGCGCGAAGAAGCCCGGTATATCGGCCAGCATGCCGTGCCGACGCTGGCCGTTGCGGTGCGCCGCCAGCAGGACGGCACGCTGCACAGCACGACCAAGGAAGGCGTGCCGGTGCTGACGGCTTTCAGCCATAGCCGGGACCGGATGTGGGCCGTGGCCATCGGCGCGCCCATCGCGTCCCTGCAGGCCGACCTGTGGCGCTCCATGATCTGGGTCCTGGCGGTCAGCCTGGCGATCATCGCCATGGGCATCTGGGCGGCCTATCGGCTGGCCCTGCGGATCCGGACGTCCATCACCGCGCTGATCGAACCCGCCATCGCATTGGGCCGAGGCGATACCCTGCCCGTCCCGCCCACCCGCTATCGCGAAACCGCCCTGCTGGGCAGCGCATTGCAGCATGCCGGCCAGATGCTGTCCGATACGCAACGGCTGGCCTACCACGATCCGCTGACCTCGCTGTGCAACCGCGTGCTCTTCACGGAACTGGCGTCACACGCGCTGGCGGCGGCGGCGCGCACCTCGCGTTCCGTCGCCATCCTGGCGATCGACCTGGACCGCTTCAAGATCGTGAACGATACCTATGGCCACGGCACCGGCGACCAGATCCTGAAGATCGCCGCCGAGCGCATGAGCGGCGCGCTGCGCAGCTCGGACGTGCTGTCGCGCTTTGGCGGCGACGAATTCGTGGTGCTGCTGGACGCCGGCGGCCAGGAGGCCGCCGAACAGGTCGCCAGGAACCTGAACGCGGCGCTGGCCGCCCCCTACCCCGGCGTACTCGTGGACCTGAGCGGATCCATCGGCATCGCGGTCTTTCCGGACGACGGCGACACCTTGAACCGGCTGCTGCAGGCAGCGGACAAGGCGCTGTACCGGGCCAAGGCCGCCGGCCGCAACCGCTACGCGATCGCCACGCGCCCGCATCGGGCGGCGGCGTCGGGCGCCGGCGATACGGGCGAGTGACGCGCAGGCGGCGCGGCTTGAAAAGCCCGCCGCAAGCACCTATCATGGCGCATCTGATCCGGCGCGCCGCCGGCCCTGATGCTCTCCGGTCCTTGCGGCCACCCCTGCCAAGCGCACTCCGTCATTCCGCGCCACCGTCCCGGTGACGCGCCGCCTCCCTGGCGGCATTGATCCCTCCACGCTTCCCCCCTTCCCCACACGTGTTTACACGAGGAAAGGCATGCCCCATTCCAAAACGATTGCTCTTGCGGGCAACAACGGCCCGTTGTTGTCCATGCTTTCCATATCGGTGTTCTTCGTCGGCGCGAGCGAGTTCATGCTCTCGGCGATGCTGGACCCGCTCGGTCGCGCCTTCGGCGTCGATTCCGGCCAGATCGCCTGGCTGGTCTCCAGCTATGCCCTTGCGTATGCGCTCGCCGCGCCCGTCTTCGGACATCTGTCAGACCGCATCGGACGGCGTCGACTCCTGCTGATCGCCCTGTTCCTGTTCGCGTTGGACGGCTTGGGCATCGCGCTCGCGCCCACCTTTGAAATAGCGGTGGCGCTGCGGATTCTTGGCGGCCTGGCCTCGGCCGTCATCATTCCCAACGCCTTCGCGTTGGTCTCCGAACGCTTGCCGCGCCAGCGTCATGCGGCGGCGATGGGCGTCGTCATGCTCGGCATGACGGCGGGCATCGCGACCGGCCCGGCCATCGCCGGTGTTCTCACCGGCTGGATAGGCTGGCGCGCGCCTTTCTTGCTGGTCTCGGCGGGCTGCCTCGCCGCCTTTCTCGTCGGCCGCATGGCCATGCCCGGCGGTCGCGCCCCAACGGCGGCGACGGTTCCGGCCGCGCAGCGCCCGCTGCGATGGCTGCGCAAGCCGGACATCGCGCACCCCCTGCTCGCCAAGGGACTGTGGAACGGGACGGGTGTCGCCGCCTTTCTGCTGTCGGGAGAAGTCCTGCGCCTGCGCTATGCCCTGGACGTGGCCCAGGTCGGACTGAGCACGGCCGCATTCGGCATCGGACTCGCCGTGGGCAATCTTTCCGCCGGCGCGCTGCGACGCCTGGGTTCCGGCGAGGAACGCGCGCTGGTCATCACCAATGTGCTGCTCTTCGCATCGGTCGCCGCGTTCTACCTGCCGCCCTTGCCCTTGTGGGGCGCGCTCGCCTGTCTGGCCGCGTGGGGAGCATCCCTGGGGGCAGGCGCCCCGTTGGCCACCACGGTGCTGGCCAACCGCTCGGACCGCGACAAGGGCGCGGCGCTGGCGGCGGCGGAAACCTTGAACAACCTGTCCATTTTGTCGTTCCTCCCGCTGGCGGCGACACTGCTCGCGCAAGGGAAGCCCACTCTGGCCGCGACCGTCTTCCTGGCGGGCCTGGGCCTGGGCGTTGTCCTGACAGTCTATGACGCCGTGAGGGCGAATCGACGATCCGGAAGTCTGGTTACGCGAGATCAAGTCAGCCACGACACCAGCACCTGATCGCAGCGCTGCCAACGTCAACAAGGAAACGTCGGTCAAAGGACGCCAAAGGGACGAATGAACGTCTCGTTGGCAATATCAGGGATACGCGACAAATCACAAACGCAAATTGCACCGAATCCAATTCCATTGTTGAACTGGGCCATGAACACAGAAACGGATCCGTCTTCAGTGTCAGCGTTGTAACGGTAATTGAACTGCGCGGTCACATCCACCTGCTGCCAGCGAAGATGCGGAACTTTGGTGGTCATGTTGGCCAACAGCTCGAGCCCCGCCTCTTCAATCGAAACGGCATTGCTGAACCCTGCTAAGACCATGCCGCCGGCCGCCGGGAGTATCTTTTTGGTGTGGTGATAATGGAGGCTGAGAAATAGTTTGGCAGCGCAGCGTCGCAGCTTCGCTTTCACTTCGGGGTGCTTTAAGGAAAGAATCGGGATCTCGGTCGTGGCGACTCCTGGCGGCAAGGATGCCCCGTGATCTCGGAACCAACGTCGCTTCTCATTTGCCGAGGGTAGAAACGATCTGTAAATCTCGGGTTCCTTTTCCTTCATCGCCATCATGAGCCGGTAGGTCGCCTCATACGCTATTGGCTGGTCACCAGGCGCCGTGATACGGCACAAGAGTGCAAATAGGGCTTCATCATCTGGCGTAGCCTGCTGGCAGCGTTGGCATGCAGGAAATACATAGCCCGCAGGCCATTTTCGCTCATCGAACACCGACCGAGGCGGCCAATGATCTTCGGTGGTAGCTGGCTGCATTCCACCGCAATAACAACAGGTTGGATGTTCCCTCAAGAATGCCTGCAGGCGTCTTTTCTTATTGCCCATGATCCTAACGTTTGAAAACCAAGAATTGAGCGAGCATATACGGACATCGGATGGTCCACATATCGAAGGCGGCCCGTAGTGCCTGCCGCAACGGCCATGTCATGACCCATAGTGCCAGCGTCTGGCCGGCCCCGCCGGCGGCGGCCACGTGCTGCTGCCGGCGCGGGCCTGGACCTGCAGGGCCAGAACCTGGCCAGCACGCCGCCAGTCGCCGCCTCGTGGTTGAGGACTCACGGCGATAAGGTGAGCACACCAGTTAACGGCGAACCCTACAGGCCGGAGAGCCGTATAAGCAATGGGTTTTGCCAATATTCTGAGTAGTTTTGTAGCACTAGCGTCGGTCCGCCCTTCCCCGTTTTTTCCCTGTCCTCCGAAACGCGGTACTCCCGCGCCGTAACATCGTTGCGTTTGCTACATGCTGGCAAGCATGCCGGCCACCGCCGCGAGCTGCTGGCCACGTCCAGCGCCACCTGCAGCGCCAGCACCGGGCCGGCGCACTGCAGCCGACCGCCGCGGCCAGCCTCAGCGCCGTCCAGGATCCAGGGCGACGACGGCGAGCACATCAAAAACTGGCGTGACAAAGGGCTTTTTCAATGTTTCGGGAGGGGGTGGGAAAACCTAACCTTCCTAACCAGCCATGGGGAATCGGCCGGAGCGCCTTTATTCATGCGGGTTTTCGACGTTTCGGAAAACCGAACCTGTTCCTAACCAAAGCTTAACCCGATTAGGTTTCTATACCCTAACCTTATAGAAGTTTGATATCAGGCTTTGAATACAATCAAGATTATTCATGTAAATCAGCACCTTCCACGTAATTTTCAGATCCAGTTGAAAACGCTAGACTTTTCCCAGCCTCTCTCTAACTCTGCGCAAAAAATCGAGTGCAAGGGAGGCAGTTCGGACCCAACATTCAGACGCCCACTTGAGCCGGAGAAGCGCTAACATCTAGCAATGCTCCGAGTTCGCCGGAGACCGCCCAACTGACAGCCGATCATTAGCCCCGCCGCTAAGGACATCATGGATAGAGTAACGAAATCGCTTCTAAATGAATTTAGTACCGAGCACGGGCTAGAAAAGCTTGACGAAGATAGTCAGTTCGAGCATTTCGCTGCCTACCTCACTATTGGGCGGCACCTCGGCGATGGTGACGAAATTGCAGACTTGGTCATCGGTTCAGGGGGAGACACCGGTATCGACGCGCTCGCGATAGTGGTGAACGGGGTCTTCATTGAAGACGCAGCCCAAATTGACGAACTAGTCACCAACAGTGGGCATATTGAAGCGTCATTTCTTTTCGTCCAAGCAGAAAGATCGTCATCTTTCGACATGGCCAAAATCGGACAATTCTCTTTCGGCGTCAGCGACTTCTTCAAAGAAAAACCGGCACTGCAGCGTAATAGGCAGTTAAACCGCGCCGCGCAGCTGATGACCACAATCTACAACCATAGCAGTCGCTTTAAAAGAGGACGACCGACGTGCAAAATGTTTTACGTCACAACGGGGACTTGGGTTGAGGACGGAAACCTTGTTGCGCGGAAAAATTCCGCCGTCCAAGAGCTACTCGACACCAAGCTGTTTGCTACCGTCGACTTCATCCCATTGGGCGCGGATGACATCCAAGACATCTATCGCGAATCCAAAAACTCGATCTCCAGGGAATTTGAGTTTGCCTTGCGGACCGTTGTACCAACCGTGACGGCGGTTTCGGAGGCATATATTGGTTTATTGCCAGCGACGGAATTTCTCCCTCTAATTTCCGATACACGCGGCGATATTCTCAAAGGCATCTTTTACGACAATGTGCGTGACTGGCAGGACTTCAACGCTGTCAATTCAGAGATGCGAGGCACTCTTGCTGATCCCACCTCACGCTCGCGATTCGCCTTGATGAATAATGGCGTCACCATTATTGCGAAAACACTTCGAGCAACGGCCAACCGGTTTTATATTGAAGACTATCAAATCGTGAACGGCTGCCAGACGAGTCATGTACTGTTTGATCGGCGGGAGGTATTGGATTCCACGGTTATGGTGCCTCTTCGACTTATAGCCACCAAGGATGACGATGTCATCGCTTCGATAATTGTCGCCACCAATAGGCAAACCGAGGTGAGAGAAGAGCAACTTCTGGCGCTATCCAGCTTTCAGAAAAAACTTGAGGCATTTTTTTCTTCGTTTGATGAGCCCCAGCGGCTTTACTATGAACGTCGTTCGCGTCAATATCACAGTGTCACCGGTGTTGAGAAAACGCGGATCGTGACACCGGGCAGTTTGATACGCGCATTTGCTTCGATGTTTCTGGAAGAACCTCACAGAGCGACGAAGAGCTACCGCAGAATTCTTGATAGAGCCGGCAAGGACTTATTTGGCGCGAACGATAAACTTGATCCCTACTATGTCGCAGCGCTCGCGATGTACCGTCTGGAGTACCTCTTTAGAAACCAGTTTCTAGACAAGGATTTCCGTGCCGCGCGATACGAAATCTTGTTGGCACTCCGGTGGCAATTGATGCCTGCCCCCCTCCCACGAATGAACTCTAACGATATGGAACGGAAGTGTCGCATCATGATCGACGCCTTGTGGGATAACACGGAATCAGAGGGGCTTTTCCGTAAGGCAGCCGCTCTTGTAAACCGCGCCGCTGGAGGCTCGTTGGATGCGACCATCCTGAGGACTGAAGGGTTCACTGAGCACGTCTTGAAGCGATGCAAGATGCAAGCACAAAGAAACGCGTCGAACAAAGCTATACCCCATCGGCCCTCGACGGTGACTCGCGGAAAAAAATGACGACCTGGCTGCGTCTTTTTGTGTCGCTTGCGCGAGGGGGGATAATCACTCCACGCGGTAGTACTAGCGCTAGTCGCAGAATGACGCAGGCTTGAGTCGGAAACGGCCTAGGCGAGTGGATGAAGGCCAATCCGCGCATGGCCACCGCGTTGATCGCGGCGGCCGCCGCCATTGCTGGTCTGGTCGCAATTTTTGGAGCGTTGGCGCCGGCGATGGCCGCAGTGCTCCGGTCGTTCGTCGTCGTGCGCTACGGCTTGTCGATGCTCGGTATCCAGGGAGGTAGCGCGATGGGGGGCCTGGCCAACTTGGAGAAAGGCGGCTTTGGCCGGCTGGGCAAAACCATCGTATCTGTCGGAAAGCTGCTGCTCGGCAAGCCCATTGGCTTGGCGAGCATGACCATTGCGACTGCCACATATTTCATCTACCAATGCTAGACGCCGACCAAAGCGTTCTTCGCGGACATCTGGGCGCAGGTTACCGCGGCGTTTGGCGCGGCGATAACGTGGCTAGGCGAGCTGCTGGCATCGCTCAACCCCATCCCCATCCTTTCAGCCGTGTGGACTGGCCCGGCCACCCACGCCAACACAAGCAGCCGCGCCGCGATATCAAACGCGCGAGCGCTAGCGATGAGAATGAATGTTCATGAGCGATCAACTGGTCTATCGCCTGCGGATCTCGTCAACGTCATTAACCTATCGAAGTCGACGATTTATGAGCTGATCTAGCAAAAGGATTTCCCCGCGCCGGTGAGGCACACCGCTCGGTCTGCTGGATAGCGTGCGCGGGAGGTAGCGGCTTGGCTCGAAAACAGGCCGCCCACCACCCAGCAAACAGGCACCCGACGGTAGATCCGAATGGCGCTGGCCTCCAAAACACAAAGGCTTAGCTCAGAATGTGAGCTAAGCCTTTGATTTAATTGGTCGGGGCGGCGGGATTCGAACTCGCGACCCTCTGCTCCCAAAGCAGATGCGCTACCAGGCTGCGCTACGCCCCGAAGGGTGGGAACTATACCAGATACTGCGCCCGTTCCGGCGTCCGCCGGGCGGGCCCCGGCCTGCGCACGGCTGGCGGCACGGCGGCGCGCGCGGCGCATTGCCCCGTCTTATTGAAAGCTCTTTCCCTGAACAGGCATTTATCCGCTGCGGCAATCGGCGCAAAGTGAAGCCTCGATGTCAGGAGCCTTACGGAAGCCGTATTGCCTCCCGCTCCTGGCCCATGATTGAGGATCCTGCCATGAAGATGAATCTAGCCACTGCCATTACGTCGATCACCATTGCTCTCGTGGGCGTCCAGGCCCATGCGGCGCCCACGGGCGCGGGCGCGCCCAGCCAGGGCTACGACAACGCGATCGCCCGGCCGGAGTCGCGGGCGGAAGTCGAGGCCGACCTGGCGCTCTGGAAGCGGGCCGGACTGGACAAGCTGGAACAAGGCGAAAGCGGCCCGGACATCTACAGCGCGGAGTACCGCGAGGCCTACGCGAACTACCTGCGCATGCGTCGCGGCCCCGAGTACGCGGCCGAAGTCGCTCACCAGGCCCAGGGAGAATAGTGTCCGCGCGAGCGCCCCGGTTCGGCGACTTCGGGACGTTCGGATAGCGGCATTCGGATGGCGCCCCCGCGCCGCCATCCAGCGCCAGGTCAGGCGGCTACAGATTGCCGGTGGCCTTGCCGATCCGCCAGTACACGCCGCCCCCCGTCATGCCGCCATCGACCGGCAGGTCCGCGCCCGTGATGAACGAGGCGTCCGGTCCCAGCAGGAACATGACGGCCGCCGCGATCTCGTCGGGATCGGCGCCGCGCGACAACGGCGTGGCGTCGCGGTTGCCTTCATAGAAGAGCCGCGCCCGGCCCGCGTCGTGCACGGCATTGGGTTGCATGATCATCGGCGTTTCCACCAGGCCCGGGCACACGGTGTTCACGCGTATGCCCCGTCCCGCGAGTTCCAGCGCGGCGGCGCGCGTCAGGCCGCGCAAGCCCCACTTGCTGGCCGTATAGGCCGCGCTGAAGTAGCCGGTCAGGCCGGCGGTGGACGAGGTATTGACGATGGACGCGCCGGCCGGCATCAAGCCGGCAAGCGCGTGTATCGCCAGGAACGGTCCGTCCAGATTGATGTCCAGCAAACGCCGCCATTCGGCATGCGAGGTCTCCGTCACGGTCTTGCGCAGGGTCACGCCCGCGTTGTTGACCAGGCCGTACAGCGGCGCGCCCTCGCGCTCGATTTCAACGGCCAGCGCCCGCCAGTCGGCTTCGCTGGCCACGTCCGCCACCCGTGCCCGCAGACGCCCGGCGTCCGCGCCCGCCTCGGCGCGCAGCGCGTGCCACGTTGCGTCGTCTTCCGGCAGCACATCGAGCGCATGGACGATGGCCCCGGCCCGCAGCAGGCGCAGGGCCGCGGCCGCGCCCTGCCCCCGCGCCGCGCCGGTCACCACGGCGGCCTTGCCGCTCCAATAGGATTGCGTCGTCATGGCGCGCCCCTCAGGTCTTGGACACGCCGCCATCGACCAGCAGCACATGGCCGGTCACATAGGCGGAGGCCTGCGAAGCCAGGTAGAGCACGGCGTCCGCGATCTCGGCGGGCTGGCCCAGCCGCCGCGCGGGCAGGCGGCCGATGTATTCGGCATGGGTCGCCGCATCGGCATGCATCCAGCTGCTCATGGGCGTTTCGATGAAGCCCGGTGCGATGGCGTTGACGCGCAGGCCCAGGGGGCTCCATTCCAGCGCAAGGCATTGCGTCAGATGGGCCACGCCCGCCTTGGCGCTGGCGTAGTCCGCGCAGTTCGGACGCGGCTTCACGCCGGCATAGCTGGACAGGTTGATGATGGCGCCGCTGCGCTGCGCCACCATGTGCCGCGCGGCCGCCTGCGCGCCGAAGAACGTGCCCTTCAGATTGATGTCCTGCGTGCGTTGCCAGGCGGCCTCGTCCAGATCGAGGGCGGGCATGCGATCCATGTAGCCCGCGTTGTTGACCCAGATGTCCAGCGCGCCATACTCGGCCGCGACCGCGTCCGCCAGCGCCCGAATCGCGGCGGGCCGGGTCACGTCCAGTTCGCGGCAATCCGCATCCACGCCCGCCATCGCCGCGAGGTCGCGATCGGTGGCGACCACGCGCGCGCCCTGCTTGCTCAACGCCGCGACCACCGCGCGTCCGATGCCTCCGCCCGCGCCGGTGACCACCGCGACTTTGCCTGCCAGGTCCAGATAATTTACGTTGCTCATAGAAATGGATGTAGAAGTTGGAATTCAGTTGAAGGCCGCACGCTTGGCGACGGATTCGCGCGTAGGCTCGCCCGGCAGGCGGATGGCGTTCAGATCCACGCCGGCGGTCTCCTTGATCAGGAAGCCGCCCGCGAAGGCCATCAGCCCCAGCGCGCCCACATAAGCCGTGTAGACCCAGCCCAATCCCTGCGCGCCCAGCCAGGTGTTGATGTACGGCGCCGTGCCGCCGAAGATGGCGACCGACAGCGAGGAAATGAAGCCCACGCCCATGGCGCGCGCGCCGGTCGGCACCTGTTCGGCCACCACCGCCGGAAAGATGGCCGCCAGCAGCGCCCAGACCAGCAGGCCGATCAGCTGCGCCACGAACAGGGTCCACGGCTGGTCCGTGACCAGATGCGATACCGGGAACACGGCCAGCGCGACGCCCAGCCCGAACGCCATCACCATCGGCTTGCGGCCGTAGCGGTCCGCCAGCCAGCCGCACACGGGTAGCCACAGCAGGCAGATCAGCTGCGCGATCAGGCTGGCGGTATAGGCGCCCGACGGATCCATGCCCCGGGTCGCGATGGCGGTGGCCGGCGCGAAAGTCACCCAGGTGTAGTAGGTGGCGTTGGAGGCCGCGGCGATCATGATGATGTTGCGCACGATCAGCAAGGCCTGGCGCCGCGACACCTTCACGCCGCCCGCCGGCTCGGCGCGATGCTCGAACACATCGCTTTCGCTGGCGCTGCGGCGCAGGAACAGCGCATAGATGCCCAGCAACGCGCCCACCGCGAAACCGACGCGCCAGCCCCAGGCCTGCATCGCGTCCTTGCCCAGCCAGGATGTCAGCAGGGCGGCCAGGCCAGTCGCCGCCATCACGCCGACGGTCACGCTGACGAAGACGGAACTGGACCACAGGCCACGCCGCTTGGCCGGCGCGATTTCAGCGACGTAGGTATAGGCCACGCCGGACTCGCCGCCGTGCGCCAGGCCCTGCGTCAGCCGGCACAGGAACAGCAGGACAGATGCCCACACTCCCGCCTGTCCGTAGGTCGGCAGCACCGCGATGGCCAGGCTGGTCAGGGCCAGCAGGCACATCGTCAGGACCAGCGTGAACTTGCGTCCATAGCGGTCGCCGATGCGGCCGAACAGCCAGCCGCCGACGGGCCGCGCCAGGAAGCCGCCGGCGAACACCGCCAACGTGGCCAGCAGCGCCGAAGTGGGATCGGACGGATCGAACAGGTTCATGGCCAGATAGGCCGAGAACGTGCCGTACAGCGTCCAGTCGAACCACTCCAGGGCGTTGCCCACGGCCGCCGCGCGCAGCGAAGCCAGGCGGCGCCGGCGGTCTTGTGTCTCCATTGTTATTGTCGTCATTGTCTTGTCCTTGAGGGGTCAGCGCAGGTGCTGGGCGAACCAGTCGGCGGCCGCGCGGCGGGTGCGTTCGAAATGTTCCGTGTAGACGGAGTAATGGCCGCCCGGCAGCAGCAGAAGCTGCTTGGGCTGGTGGGCCGTGTTGAAGGCTTCCTGCTGCAGATCGGCGGGCGTCAGGCCGTCGCCGGTCGCGACGATCATCAACAGGGGCGTGGGCGCGATGCGGCGGATGTACGCGGCGGGCTCGTAGGCGCGGGCCAGCTCCAGGGACCGCAGCGTGACCTCGTTGACCCAGGCGGGGCAACGCTTCGCTTCGCCGGTCATGTAGGCATAGGAGTCGGGCCCCGGATACGCCACCGGCGCCTCGGGATCGGCATCGACCATGCGCAGCGTGGCGGGCGGCAGGCCCGCATCGCGCGCTTCGCGGTCGGCCTCGAACGCCGCCTGCAGGACCAGCGCCTTGTCGTAGCGCACGCGGCGCTGCGCCGCCAGGAAGCCGCTGGTGGTGGGCACCTGGCTCACCACGCACTTGACCCGCTTGTCGATGGCGGCGACGGTCAGGGCATGGCCGCCGCTGTAGCTGCTGCCCCAGATGCCGATGCGCTCGCGGTCCACCTCGGGACGGCGGCGCAGGTAGGAAATGGCGGCGCGGAAATCCTGGATCTGCCGCTGCGGATCGATTTCCTGGCGTGGCTGGCCGTCGCTGCGGCCCAGGTTGCGGAAATCAAAGGTCAGCGCCGCCAGGCCCTGCTCGACGATGGCGGCCGCGTAGTCCTCCAGGTCGCCGCCCGCCACCATCGACCAGCCGTGCGCCAGCGCCACGGCCCCGACGGGGCCGCGGGCTTGCGCCGGCAGGTAGAGCGTGCCGCGCACGCGGTCCCCTTCCACCACGAATTCAATCGGCTCTGCCGATTTTTCCAGATCCGGCCGCGGCGTGCGCGATTCGGTCATTCCCCTCTCCTTGGCGCTGTGTATTGGGATAAAAACAGATGCAAGGGCCGAATTCTGCCCATGCCGCCAGAGGGGAACAAGCGGTATTATTCATCAAATCAATCGTGATTTCCGATTGATAAAATCCTCACCTCTCCCGCGCCGGAAAGGACCGCCCCATGGATCTGCGCCAGTTCGATTGCTTCCTCGCCGTCGCCGAAACCCTGCACTTCGGCCGGGCGGCCGATGCGCTGCACATGAGTCAGTCCTCGGTATCGGAAGCCATCAAGGCGCTGGAGCGGACGCTGGGCGGCCCGCTGTTCGAACGCAGCAGCCGCCGGGTGGCCCTGACGCCGCTGGGCGAGACGCTGAAACGGGGCGCGGGCCCCGCCGTCATCCTGCTCAAGAGCGCCATCGACGATTGCAGGCGCCAGGCATCCGGCAAGCCGCGCCATCTGCGCATCGGCTTCCTGGGCGGTGGTTTCTATGAGCTGTATCGGCCGCTGGTGTCCGAATTCAAGGCGGCCCACCCCAGCGTCGAGCTGGAGTTCGTGGAACTGACCTATGTCACCCACTACGCCGCCGTGGCCGATGGCTCGGTCGACGTGGCGTTCTGCCGGCTGCCGCTGGGCGCGGACGGACTGTGCCACGGTCCGATCGTACTGCGCGACCAGCGCATGCTGTGCGTGCCGCACGACCATCCGTTCACTGCGTTCACGCTGCTGGATCCGGAAGTGCTGGGCGACGAGCGCCTGGTCCGCATGGTGCCCGGCTCGGTGAACCAGGAATGGCAGGACTATCATTTTCCCCGCCACACGCCCAAGGGACGCCCGATCGGCGACGGGCCGGTGATCCGCACGATCCGCGAGGGCATCGCCGCGGTCAACACGCGCGAGGGCCTGCTGATGCTGACCAAGCGCGCGGCCAGCTACTACGCCACGCCCGAGATCGCCTTCGTGGAGATCGACCTGCCGGCAATGCCGTCGGCCTTGGTGCGCCGGGTCGACGACCATCGGCCGATCATCCAGGAACTGGACGCCCTGCTGCTGCGCATCGCCGAACGCCACGGCGTGGCCGCCTGAAACAGGGCGCTGCGTTCAATCCACCTTGACGCCCGCGTCGCGCCATAGCGCGATCTCCTTGACGATCTGCTCCTGGAACGCCACCGCCCGCTGTCAGTCTCGTCGACCGGGACCCGGAACCCGGAACCCGGAACCCGGTCCCGGTCGACGGTCACTCACCAGAGCCCCCTTCTGGAGAGCTGCGCATGACCATCGGAAAACTGCCCGCCACGGGTCCCTCCCCATCTCCCACACGGAAAAACCAGGAAGCCTCCGACAACAACCGAGCTGGCTTCCAGCAAGCCAAACCGGCCACGGACCGCGTGCCGCCAAAGCCCTTCCAGCCCAAATCCGGTGCATCCCCAAAACCATCGCCAGCGCCTTCGGGTCGAACCGGCGCTCCCGACGCGCCGCCAGCCGGGACCGGTGGCTCCGCCAAGACCTTCTGGGCGCAGCAGGACGCCGCATCCGCCAAGAAACCGGCTTCGCGACCGCCGCAAAACAGTCCGAAGACAGGCGCAGCCCCGGCTGATGCGTCGCCGCCCCCGTCCAAGCCGCCTACGTTCGGCAAGCCGGCCCCGGCGCCATCGCAACCCGCCGACGCGCCCGCCGGCGGCACCCAGGCGGCCAGGAACTTCTGGAACCAGCAAAAGACACAAGCCGGCGGCAAGCCGACGCCGTCGACGCAACAGCCAGCCCCATCCATTGGCAAGCCCGCTCCGGCGCCGTCGAAGCCAACGGGCCGCTCCGCGCCTCGACCGCAGAACGAAAGCGTGCCTGTCCTCTACGCGCGTCCCAGGCAACAACCCGCGCAGAATCCCGGACTGACTCAGTTTCAGAAAGACCTGGCGGGCTGGAGCTCGAGCAAGGTGGCGCTCCTGTCCAAAGAGTATGTTTCGACCATTACCGCACAGCACATCAGATTGCTGTCCCGGGAAACAACCGAGCTTTATCTCAATGGCGTGAACCTGACTCGCGACGCCCTGCAGGAATTGCAGAAGCTCCCGATCGAACTGCTGAGTCTGAACTCCGCATCCGGCCTGCAGCCGCACGACGAGCCCATCGCCCTGCCTCGTTCCCTGCGCGCGCTGGCGATCATCGGCGATGCGCTGCCGACGAAAGCACTGCTGGCCGAGGCGGGACGGCATCCGGGATTGCTGTCGGTACAGGCATGGCGCGCCCAGGCGAACGATGCGGACGCCATCGCACTGGCACAATCCTCCTCCCTCAAGACCATCGATCTTGCATCGAACGGCGTGACAGGGAAAGGCGCGAACGCGCTGATCGGCATGCCGAAACTGACCGCATTGGACCTCTCGAGCAACCTGATCGGCTCGAACGGTTCGACCCAGCTGACGGCGTCCCGGATGCCCGCGTCGTCGCGGCTGAGCCGGGTGGACCTCAGCGACAATCCCGACCTGTCGGAGGCCAGCATCCCGGCGCTGTACCGTTTGCCGTTGCAGGCCCTGAACCTGAGCGGCACGAATGTCACCCGCTACCCGGAGGACGACCGCAAGCCGCCGCAGACGGCGCGAACGACGCCGGGCCCCGACGGCACGGAGTTCATCGAGCCACCGGAGGACGACGACATTCAATGGAAGGACCTGCAGACGCTCTGGCTTGACGACACCCGGCTATTCCTCAAGGACCAGACCGCCTACCAGGCCTGGCAGCGCGTCCTCTTCGGCAATCAGGTCTCGGACATCTCGCTGGCGCGCGCGGGCATGGGCGAGTATCTGGATGACCTGGGCCAGCATCCGTCGCTGGAAACAGTCGACATCTCGGAAACGGACATCCCCCCCGGACAGCTGCGCGCGCTCGCCCAGGAACGCCTGCCTGCGGTTCTGATCATGTCGGGTTGCGGCTTGACGAGCGCCCATGTCGAGGAACTGACGGCGGGCCCCGATGCCGACCCGCGGCTGCGCCAGCTGTGGATCGCGGAAAACCCCGATCTGGACGAACGCGATCACGCGAGGCTGCTGCACAAGTATCCCAACCTGACGCTGGGCCTGGGCGATGACGACCACGCCAAGGCCTGCTTCAATCGCCTCGCGCCCCCGCTGCGACAACGCGTGCGGCTGGAGAGCTTGGAACGGGATTTCCCGCTGAGCCCCGAACAACCGTCCTGAGCGGACGGCCCCCGCTGAAATGGCAAAGCGCCTCGGACATGCCGAGGCGCTTTGTTCATGCGGGGGAGCGAGGCTCGGCTTGTGGGCGCCGCGCGGGTTCCGTCCCGGCGCCCGCGCAGGCCGGCATCAGCCGAAGCGGCCGGTGATGTAGTCTTCCGTTTCCTTGCGCGCCGGCTTCACGAAGATCTGGTCGGTCTGGCCGAATTCCATCAGCTCGCCCAGGTACATGTAGGCGGTGTAGTCCGAGCAGCGCGCGGCCTGCTGCATGTTGTGCGTCACGATCACGACCGTGTAGTCGTTCTTCAGTTCGGCGATCAGCTCTTCGATCTTGGCGGTGGAGATCGGGTCCAGCGCCGAGCACGGCTCGTCCAGCAGCAGGACTTCGGGCTTGATGGCCACGCCGCGCGCGATGCACAGGCGCTGTTGCTGGCCGCCGGACAGGCTGTTGCCGCTCTGGTGCAGCTTGTCCTTCACTTCATTCCACAGCGCGGCCTTGCTCAGCGCCCATTCCACGCGCTCGTCCATCTCGCCCTTGGACAGGCGCTCGAACAGGCGCACGCCGAAGGCGATGTTGTCGTAGATGCTCATGGGGAACGGCGTGGGCTTCTGGAACACCATGCCGACCTTGGCGCGGATCAGCGAGATATCGGTCTTGGCGGTGAGCAGGTTCTCGCCGTCCAGGATGATCTCGCCCTCGGCGCGCTGGCCGGGATACAGCTCGAACATGCGGTTGAAGGTGCGCAGCAGCGTGGACTTGCCGCAGCCCGACGGGCCGATGAAGGCGGTGACCTTCTTCTCCTGGATCGACATGTTCACATTGCGGATCGCATGGAACTTGCCGTAGTAGAAGTTCAGGTTCTTGACCTCGATCTTGTTCTTGACGGCGGTGGCGGTGTTTTCCATTTGGTTTCCCTAGGCTGCGGCCCGCGCGCTGCGCGAGCCGGCGAGCGGTCCTTATTTGCGGAACATGTTGCGGGCAAGGATGTTGATGCCCAGCACCAGCAGCGTGATCAGCGTGGCCCCGGCCCAGGCCAGGTTGTTCCAGTCCTTGAAGGGGCTGGCCGCGTATTGGTAGATCACGACGGGCAGGTTGGCCATGGGGCCGTTCATGTTCAGCGACATGAACTGGTTGGACAGGGCGGTGAACAGCAGCGGCGCGGTCTCGCCCGAGATGCGGGCGATGGCCAGCAGCACGCCGGTGATGATGCCGGTCTTGGCGGCGCGATAGCACACCATCGTGATCATGCGCCACTTGGGGCAGCCCAGCGCCGCGGCGGCTTCGCGCAGGCTGTTCGGCACCAGCAGCAGCATGTTGTCGGTGGTGCGGACCACCACCGGGATCACCAGGATGGACAGCGCGATGGCGCCGGCCCAGCCCGAGTAGTGCCCCACCTGCGCCACGTACACGGC
This sequence comes from Achromobacter sp. 413638, assembly GCF_043119405.1. Classification (NCBI taxonomy): domain Bacteria; kingdom Pseudomonadati; phylum Pseudomonadota; class Betaproteobacteria; order Burkholderiales; family Alcaligenaceae; genus Achromobacter; species Achromobacter sp. 413638. The sequence continues at coordinate 36,060 of NZ_JBICCO010000013.1, read as the reverse complement.
GTAGATGAACAGGCCGATGATGATGGACGGCGCCGACAGCAGCACGTCGTTCAGGAAGCGCGTGGCCGGCGCCAGCCAGCCGCGCTGGCCGTATTCGGCCAGGTAGGTGCCGGCCAGGATGCCCACGGGCGTACCGATCAGCGTGCCCACGCCGGCCATCAGCACGCTGCCGATGACCGCGTTGAGCAGGCCGCCGGTCTGGCCCGGCGGCGGCGTGATTTCGGTGAAGAGCGTGTACGACAACGCGGGCGCGCCCTTCATCAGCAGCGTCAGGATGATCCAGAACAGCCAGAACAAACCGAACAGCAGCGTCGACAGCGAGACAGTCAGCATGATGCGGTTGACCACGCGGCGCCGGCGGTAAATGCCGTTCTGCATATTGAGTACGGAGACAGCCATGATCTTTTCCTTGTCGTTCGCGCGGGGGCTCAGCTCTTCTTGCCCTCGCCCGCCGACAGGCGGACCAGCAGCATCTTGGACAGGGCCAGCACGACGGTGGTGATCAGGAACAGGATCAGGCCCAGTTCCAGCAGCGCGGCCTTCTGGATGCCGCCCGCTTCATTGAATTCGTTGGCCAGCGCCGAGGCGATGGAGTTGCCCGGCGAGAACAGCGAGCCGGACCACTTGAAGGCGTTGCCGATCACGAAGGTCACGGCCATGGTCTCGCCCAGCGCGCGGCCCAGTCCCAGCATGATGCCGCCGATGACGCCCGACTTGGTGAAGGGCAGCACCACGCGCCACATCACTTCCCAGGTCGTGCTGCCCAGGCCGTAGGCCGATTCCTTCAACATGGTCGGCACCAGCTCGAACACGTCGCGCATCACCGCCGCGATGAAGGGGATGATCATGATCGACAGGATCAGGCCCGCGGTGAAGATGCCGATGCCGAACGGCGGCCCGGCGAACATGCCGCCGATGATGGGCACGTTGCCCAGCGTGGCGATCAGGAAGGGCTGCACGTATTGCTGGAACACCGGCACGAAGACGAACAGGCCCCACATGCCGTAGATGATCGAGGGAATCGCGGCCAGCATCTCGACCGCGGTGCCCAGCGGGCGGCGCAGCCAGGCGGGCGACAGCTCGGTCAGGAAGATGGCGATGCCGAAGGACACCGGCACCGCGATGATCAGCGCGATGGCCGAGGTCAGCAGCGTGCCGATGATCGGCACCACGGCGCCGTAGCTCTGCTTGACCGGATCCCAGTCGTTCAGCCAGAGGAACGACAGGCCGTACTTGGCCAGCGATTCACGGCTGCCATAGACCAGGGACACCAGGATCGCCGCCAGCAGGATGAACACCAGGAAGGCGAACAGGCGGGTCAGGTTCTTGAACAGCGCATCCATCAGCGCATTATTGTTTTGCTTCATAGGCGAAGGCGTGCCGGTGGTCACGGAATCATCCGCCCCATTGGGCGAAAGCGGCACACTATTATCCATTACCGCGCTCATGGATGGACTTTCCTTAGGGCCAGAGGGGAAAACGGGGGTGTCTAGCCAGGGCCGCCCTGCCCTCGGCCCCCGCGAGCGGGACCGGGACAAGGCAGGCGGGCGCGAGCGCCCGCCTTGCTGCGGCTTACTTCCAGACGGCCTTGCCGTCGGCGGACTTCACTTCGCCCCAGGCGGCGCGGATTTCCTTGGTCACGGCTTCGGGCAGCGGCACGTAGTCCATGCCTTCGGCCGACTTGGCGCCGTTCTTGAAGGCCCAGTCGAAGAAGTCCAGCACGGCCTTGCCTTGCACCGGCTTGTCCTGCGACTTGTGGACCAGGATGAAGGTGGCGGCGGTCACGGGCCAGGAATCGGCGCCCGGCTCGTCGGTCAGCACCACGCCCATGCCGGGCGCGCTCTTCCAGTCGGCGTTGGCGGCCGCGGCGGCGAAGGCCTTCTGCTCGGGCTGGACGAACTTGCCAGCCTTGTTCTGCAGTTGGGTCCAGGCCAGCTTGTTCTGCTTGGCGTAGGCGTATTCGACGTAGCCGATCGAGTTCTTCAGCTGGCCGACGTAGGCGGCGACGCCTTCGTTGCCCTTGCCGCCCTGGCCGGTGGGCCACTTGACGGCCTTGCCTTCGCCGACCTGTTCCTTCCACTCAGGCGAAACCTTCGACAGGTAGTTGGTCCAGCCGAACGTCGTGCCCGAACCGTCCGAACGGTGCACCACGATGATGTCGGCCGAGGGCAGCTTGACGTCGGGGTTCAGCGCCTTGATGGCGTTGTCGTCCCACTTCTTGATCTTGCCCAGGAAGATGTCGCCCAGGACCTTGCCCGACAGCTTCAGCTTGCCCGGCTCGACGCCGTCGATGTTCACCACGGCGACCGTGCCGCCGATGACGGCCGGGAATTGCAGCAGACCGTTCTTTTCCAGATCGGCAGCCTTCATGGGATCGTCCGAAGCGCCGAAATCGACGGTCTTGGCGATGATCTGCTGCTGGCCGCCGCCCGAGCCGATCGACTGGTAGTTCACGGCGTTGTTGGTGGCAGCCTTGTAGTCCGACGCCCACTTGGCGTAGATCGGGTACGGGAACGAAGCGCCGGCGCCGGTCACGTCGGCGGCTTGCACGGCGAACACGGCGGCGCTCAGCGCGACGCCCAGGGAAACTTGCTTGAAGACACGGTTGAACATCTTGGTTCCTTCTGTGCTCGTTAGAGGATCTGGCAGGCTTTCTGCTGCCTGTCTTTCAGCGACCACCGCATGTTAGAAGCCCAACATTACAGGCTAGTGACAGTCACATTAGGTCCCCCCCCGAAGCGCTGCGCGCTTCCCCCCCGGGGGGCGCCGGTGGCGGACCGGCGGAGCCGGATCCGCGCGGCCTCGCTTGGAGATGCCGTGCCTCGAACTGCGTTGTCGGGTTGCGAAGGGGTGCCGGCGGCGGACCGGCGGAGCCGGATCCGCGCGGCCTGGCTTGGGGGGGCTCTGCCTCGAACGGCGTTGTCGGGCTGCTGAGGGGCGCGGTGCGGACGGTGAAAGGGAGCCGGGGGAAGGATGGGGACAGAGCGTCCCTACTCCTTTGTCGGGGCGCTACGCGCCCAGCTTCTGCATCAGGTACTGGTGCACGTTGAAGGGCTTTGCGCGGCTTTTCACCCGGACGTAATCGCCGTCGGGCAGTTGCTGCCAGGACAGCTGGTTGTCGCGCAGCGCGTAGGTGAAGGCTTCGTCGATGACGCGCTTCTTGAGCGTCTTGTCGTAGATCGGGAAGGCGATCTCGACGCGGCGGAAGAAATTGCGGTCCATCCAGTCCGCCGAGGACAGGTAGACGATCTCGTCGCCGTCGGCGTAGAAATAGAAAACACGCGAATGCTCCAGGAAGCGCCCGACGATGGAGCGCACCCGGATGTTCTCGGACAGGCCCGGCACGCCCGCGCGCAGCGCGCATACGCCGCGCACGATCAGGTCGATCTTGACGCCGGCCTGGCTGGCCTTGTACAGCTCTTCGATGATCTGCTCTTCCAGCAGCGAGTTCATCTTGGCCATGATGCGCGCGCGCTTGCCGGCCCGGGCCGCGCGCGCCTCGGCGCGGATCAGCTCGACCATGCCTTCGTGCATGGTGAAGGGCGACTGCATCAGCGACTTGAGCGCGCGGCGCGCGCCCAGCCCGGTCAGCTGTGCGAAGACCTTGTCCATGTCCTCGCACAGCTTGGGATCGGCGGTCAGCAGGCCGAAGTCGGTATACAGGCGCGCGGTACGAGGATGGTAGTTGCCGGTGCCCAGGTGAGCGTAGCGGCGCAGCCGGCCCTTTTCGCGGCGCAGCACCACGGCCATCTTGGCGTGGGTCTTGTGCGCCACCACGCCGTAGACCACGTGCGCGCCCACTTCCTCGAGCTTGGAGGCCCAGTTGATATTGGTCTGCTCGTCGAAGCGCGCCATCAGCTCCACCACCACCGTCACTTCCTTGCCAGCGCGGGCGGCGGCCAGCAGGATCTTCATCAGCTCGGAATCCTCGCCGGTGCGGTAGATGGTCTGCTTGATCGCCATCACGTCCGGATCCAGCGCGGCGGCTGTCAGGAAATCGATGACGGGCTGGAACGACTGGTACGGATGGTGCAGCAGCCGGTCCTGCTCGGCCACCGCCTCGAACAGCTCGGCGGGCTTGTCGCCGACGCGGTCGAACGGCGCCTGCACCGGCGCGCGGTAGTCGGGGAACAGCAACTCGGGACGCGTGTTGGCATTGCACAGCTGCATGAGGCGCGACAGGTTCACCGGCCCGGGCACGCGGTAGGTGTCCTCGGGCTTGAGCGAAAACTCGCGCTGCAGGAAGGTCTCCAGCTCGGGCGGCGTCATCTTGTCGATCTCGAGCCGCACGGCGGCGCCGAAATTACGCTGCGACAGCTCGCCCTGCAAGGCATGGCGCAGATTGGTGACTTCTTCCTCGTCCACGAACAGGTCGCTGTTGCGCGTGACGCGCCACTGGTAGCAGCCCAGCATCTCCAGGCCGGGGAACAGCTCGCCCACGAAGGCGCGCAGCAGCGAAGTCAGCAGGATGTAGCCTTCTGGATGGCCGGACAGCTCGGGCGGCATCTTGATCAGGCGCGGCAGCGCGCGCGGCGCCTGCACCACGGCGATCGACGCCTGGCGGCCGAAGGCGTCGGCGCCGGACAGCGACACGATGAAATTCAGGCTCTTGTTGTAGACGCGCGGAAACGGGTGCGCCGGATCCAGTCCGATGGGGGTCAGGAGCGGCATCACGTCGCGGATGAAGACCTCGTGCGCCCATTCCTGCTGCTGCGGGTTCCATTCAGAGGCATGGTGCAGGGCGATGCCCTCGGCCTGCATGGCCGGCAGGATCTCGTCGTTGAGCAGCGCGTACTGCCGCGTCACCAGTTCATGGACGGCGCGCTGCACGTTGTCGAAGGCTTGATCCGGGGTCATGCCGTCCGGGCCAACCAGGTTGGGCGACTGGCGCTGCTGCTCCTTGAGGCTGGAAATCCGGATCTCGAAGAACTCGTCCAGGTTGGAGCTGAGGATGCACACGTAGCGCAGACGCTCCAGCAGGGGAGTCGTGGGACTTTCCGCCATCGCCAGCACGCGTTCGTTGAATTTGAGCAGCGACAACTCTCGATTCAGCAGCCAGGGCTCTGCGGGCGGGCGTGTGGTCATACCAGATTCCATACATGAAGAGAGCGTGAGGTTTTACTTCAAAATCGTGACGTTTCCGTGACACATGCTGCAAGCGTAGGGTACGACAAAACCGGGACGCATGGATCACACCGCGCGCGCGCCAAGCCCCTGTTCCATAAGAGAAAACCCGAATCCGGGGGGACTGTCACATGAGGTATCTATAATCGGGCCACTCTTACAGCCATCATCACGAGCCGCATGGATCAACTTCTGGCCGCCGTGGACCTCGGGTCCAACAGCTTCCGCCTCTCCATCGGACGCATCGTCCAGCAAGACGGTACGCCCCAGATCTATCAGATCGATCGTCTCAAGGAAACCGTCCGGCTGGCCGCCGGACTGGACACCGAAAAGCGCCTTGGCGACGAGGCCATCGAACGCGCCATCGCGGTGCTGGAACGCTTCGGCGAACGCCTGCGCAGCTTCCACCCCAACCGCGTGCGCGCGGTGGCCACGAACACCTTCCGCGTCGCCCGCAACACCCGCGATTTCCTGCCTCGCGCCGAAGCCGCGCTGGGCTTCCCCATCGAAGTCATCGCCGGCCGCGAAGAAGCCCGCCTGATCTTCTCGGGCGTGGTCCATACCCTGCCCCCCTCGCCCAACAAGCGCCTGGTCATCGACATCGGCGGCGGCTCGACCGAGGTCATCATCGGCAAGGGCCATGAGCCCACGCTGATGTCCTCGCTGTACATGGGCTGTGTCAGCTACAGCCGCCAGTTCTTTTCGGACGGCGTGATCGACGCGCACCAGATGAAGCAGGCCGAGCTGGCCGCCCGCCGCGAGATCGAAGTGATCGCCAAGCAGTACCGCAAGACCGGCTGGAAGGAAGCCTACGGCTCGTCCGGCACGGCCAAGGCGCTGTTCGCCATCCTGACCGAAGGCGGCATGTCCGACCGCGGCATCACGCGCGCCGGCCTGTCCAAGCTGAAGGATCGCATCGTCCGCGCCGGGCGCGTCGTGCCGTCGGAATTGCCCGGCATCAAGGTCGAGCGCGCCGACGTGCTGCCCGGCGGGCTGGCCATCATGAGCGCGCTGTTCGACGAGCTGGGCATCGAGGTCATGCACACGGGCGACGGCGCACTGCGGCTGGGCGTGCTGTACGACCTGCTGGGCCGCGACGTCGAGCACGACAAGCGCGACGAATCCGTGCGCCAGTTCATGAAGCGCTATCACGTGGACGCGAACCAGGCCCGCCGCGTGCATCACGCCGCGCTCTCGCTGTTCGACGCCATGATGCCCGAAGGCGCCGAACGCGCCGAGCTGCGCACCGCGCTGGGCTGGGCCGCCGACCTGCATGAAGTGGGCCTGTCGATCGCGCACAACGCGTACCACAAGCACACTGCCTACGTGCTGGAAAACGCCGACATGCCGGGCTTCTCGCGCGCCGACCAGCAGCTGCTGGCGCTGCTGGCGCTGGGCCACCAGGGCAAGCTGAGCAAGCTGGAGCCGCTGGTGCGCAACCACGCCCAATGGACCGCCATCCTCAGCCTGCGCCTGGCCGTGCTGCTGTTCCGCCGCCGCGGCGAGATCGAGCCGCTGCCGCTGACCGCGTCGGTGCGCGGCGACTCCATCGTCGTGCGCGTGAACAAGGAATGGCTGGCCCAGCACCCGCTCAGCGATTTCACGCTGCGCGCCGAGGAAGCCGAATGGTCCAAGGTGGGCTTTTCGTTCCAGGTGCTGGAGTTCTGACGGCGACGGCGCCCGGCTTCGCGCTTCCGACGCCCCCGGTCTTGGGGGCGTTTCTTTTCCATTCTTGAACGCGAAGGATCGGGCGAGCCCGGAACCGCCGGCCAGCCTATGAAAAAAACCAGCGTGGCGCTTGCGCGGCACGCTGGCTTTTTTTTCAAGCGGATCAAAAAGGCGACAAGTCCGTCTGCCTTTCCAGACGCCGCAATTCCTGACGCAAAGGCCGCGTGGCCCGCCGTATCAGTTTGATCTTCATACGACGGAACAGGCGGCGCATGATCAGCGCTGCCCGGTCGGGGCGGGTTGATCGAGGCCGAAGTGGCGGCGATAGCGCTCGTCCATGCCGTCCATCTTCAGCAGCACCGGGAAGTCGGCGGCGTTGAAATCCGGATCCCAGGCGGGCTGGCCGCAGACGCGCGCGCCCAGTTTCAGGTAGCCCTTGATCAGCGGCGGCACGCGGGCCGGCAGCGTGCTGTTGAGCTTTTCCACCGGGTAGCGGTGCAGCGGCTCGACATACGGCTCATCGCCCTGCGGCAGCTGCTTGGAGATGGTGCGCCACACTTCGGCGGCGGTGACGCCGTCGTCGCGCAGGCTGACGCTGGCGCAGCCCAGCACGTACTGGTAGCCGCCACGGCGCAGGTACTCGGCCAGGCCGGACCACAGCAGCATGATGACGGTGCCGTTGCGATAGTCGGCGTGCGTGCACGAGCGGCCGACTTCCACCAGCTCGTCGCGGATCGGACCCAGGCCCGAGAGATCGAATTCGGATTCGGAGTAGTAGCCGCCGGCCTCCCGGGCTTTTTCCGGGGTCAGGATGCGGTATGTACCCACCACACGGCCGGTGTCGAGTTCGCGAACCATCAGATGTTCGCAAAACGGGTCGAAGCGATCATGCTCGACACCGTCCTGGGCATCGGGAAAGACCGCGCCCATATCCTCTGTGAAGACGTCGTAGCGCAGACGTTGGATCTGCTCGATTTCGTCTGCCGTGCGCGCCAGGCCGACCACCAGCACCTTGGGGGCGGGGCCCGTCCACGGTTCGGCGGCATTACGGCTTGGGTTGATGCGTGCTAGTTCCAGCATTGCGCGAAGCTCCTAGAGAGTCCGGTCAGTTTGGACGCCCTGTATGTCAAAGACTTGACCAATATGTTACGTGACTATGAAGTTTAGTTCGGAGCAGATAGACGGTATTTCCGCAAAGCTCAACAAAACTTTACAAATCAATACGCGGAAACAACAAAGAAGGGCCACCCGCCGTCATGCGGCGGATGGCCCTGCCCGGGCGCCCGAGCGGAATCACCCCAGGCTGGCCGCGAGCTTCTCGGCGCTGGACACGGCCAGCGCCTCGTCTTCGGCTTCCACCATCAGGCGCAGCTTGGGCTCGGTGCCCGAGGCGCGGATCAGGATCCGGCCACGGCCCGCAAGCTCGGCCTCGACCGACTGGCGCGCGGCCGACAGGCCGGCATGGGTCTTCCAGTCCAGACCCGGCGCCAGCGGCACGTTGATCATCTTCTGCGGATACATGCGCAGCTCGCCCAGCCATTCGGACATGGTGGCCTGGTTGCGGCGCAGCGCGGTCAGCACCTGCAAGGCGGCGATGATGCCGTCGCCCGTCGTATGGCAGTCCAGGCACAGCAGGTGGCCGGAGCTTTCGCCGCCATAGAGCCAGCCGCGATTCTGCATCTGCTCCAGCACATAGCGGTCGCCGACGTTGGCGCGCTCGAAGCCCACGCCCAGGCGCTGCATCTCGCGCTCGAAACCGAAGTTGGTCATCTGGGTGCCAACAACGCCGTCGACCTTGCCGCGCTGCATGCGCTCGCGCACGATGGCGTACAGGAGTTCATCGCCGTTGTAGATGCGGCCGTCGCCATCGACCATCTGCAGGCGATCGGCGTCGCCGTCCAGCGCGATGCCGACCTGGGCGCCACGGGCCTGCACCTCGCGCGCCAGCAGCTCGGGATGCAGCGCGCCCACGCCCTTGTTGATGTTGAAGCCGTCCGGATGCACGCCGATGGCGTGCACCTCGGCGCCCAGCTCGCGGAACACGTGCGGCGCGATGTTGTAGGCGGCGCCGTGGGCGGCGTCGACCACGATGGACATTCCGTTCAGGTCCAGGTCGTTGGGGAAGGTGCTCTTGCAGAATTCGATGTAGCGGCCCTGCGCGTCCGACATGCGGCGGGCGCGGCCCAGCCCCTCGGACCCGACACAGCCCAGCGGCTCGTCCAGCGCGGCCTCGATATCGGCCTCGATGTCGTCGGGCAGCTTCATGCCCTGCGCCGAGAAGAACTTGATGCCGTTGTCCTGGTAGGGATTGTGCGAGGCGCTGATGACGATGCCCGCCACCAGGCGCAGCGCGCGGGTCAGGTAGGCCACGGCCGGCGTCGGGATGGGACCGGCCAGCAGCACGTCGATGCCCGCCGCCGACAGCCCGGCTTCCAGGGCGGATTCCAGCATGTAGCCCGAGATGCGCGTGTCCTTGCCGATCACCACCTGCGGGCGGCTGCCGCCGCGCACCGCGTGTTCACGGGCCAGCACGCGCCCGGCGGCGTAACCCAGGCGCAGCGCGAATTCCGCGTTGATCACCGGGCCGCCGACTTCGCCGCGAACCCCGTCGGTACCAAAATACTTGCGTCGAATCATGAACAAATTGCTCCTTGTTCAGCCGCCTGCCAGACCTTCAGCGCGTCGACCGTGGCGGCCACATCGTGCACCCGCACGATGGACGCGCCACGCGCCACGCAGGCCAGGGCGGCGGCAATGCTGCCGGGCAGCCGGTCGTCGACGGACCGGCCGGTGGCCTGCCCGATCATGTTCTTGCGCGACAGGCCGATCAGCAGCGGATAGCTGGAACTGCGCAGGCTGGACAACCGGCGCAGCAGTTGGAAGTTCTGGTCCGCCGTCTTGCCGAAGCCGAAGCCCGGATCCAGCACGATGCGGCGGGGGTCCACCCAGGCGGCGCGCAGCTTCTGCGCGCGCGATCCCAGGAACAGGCCGATCTCGCCGATCAGGTCGGTGTACTCGGGCGGGCTGGCCTGCATGGTGCGCGGCTCGCCCTTCATGTGCATCACGCACAACCCGCAGCGCGACTGCGCCACCGCCTCGATGGCGCCGGGCTGCCGGAAGCCGTAGATGTCGTTGATCATGTCGGCGCCGGCATCCAGCACGGCGCGCATGACTTCGGGCTTGAAGGTATCGATCGACAGGGGCACGCCGCAATCGCGCAGCGCCTCGATCACTGGCAGCAGGCGCGCCAGCTCGTCGGCGGCCGAGACGGGCTCGGCGCCGGGGCGGGTGGATTCCCCGCCCAGGTCCAGGATGTGCGCGCCTTCGGCGATCAGGCCGCGCGCGTGCGCCACCGCCGAGTCGGTGTCGTCATGCCGGCCGCCATCGGAAAAGGAATCCGGCGTGACATTGACGATACCCATGACAAGCGGGCGCTCGAGATCGAACTCGAAGCGCCCGCAAAGAAAGTTATTCGCCATGACTCAGTATGGCAAACCTCAGACGGCGGCTGCCGTGTTGCCGCCGGCGGCCAGCCCGGTGGGCGGCGTGTCGGAGGTGTCGGACGGGCCTTGCGGCGTCTTCGGGGGACGCGGCGGGCGGCCCTCGATGATGTCGTTGATCTGGTCGGCGTCGATGGTTTCCCATTCGAGCAGCGCCGAGGTCATCACTTCGACCTTGTCGCGGTTGTCTTCCAGGATCTTGCGCGCGACGCTGTACTGCTCGTCGATGATGCGGCGGATCTCGGTGTCCACCTTCTGCATGGTGGCTTCGGACATGTGCGTGGTCTTGGTGACGCTGCGGCCCAGGAACACTTCGCCTTCGTTCTCGGCATAGACCATGGGGCCCAGCTCGTCGGTCATGCCGTAGCGCGTGACGATGTCGCGGGCGATGGCGGTGGCGCGTTCGAAGTCGTTCGAGGCGCCCGTCGTCATCTGGTCCATGAAGATTTCTTCGGCGATGCGGCCGCCGAACAGCACGGCGATGGTGGACAGCAGGCGGCCCTTGTCCATGCTGTAGCGGTCGGTCTCAGGCAGCTGCATGGTCACGCCCAGCGCGCGGCCGCGCGGGATGATGGTGACCTTGTGGACCGGGTCGGTCTTGGGCAGCAGGCGGGCGACGATCGCGTGGCCGGACTCGTGGTACGCGGTGTTCTTGCGTTCCTCTTCGGGCATCACGATGGAGCGGCGTTCCGCGCCCATGATGATCTTGTCCTTGGCCTTTTCGAAGTCGGACATGTCGACCGTGCGGCCATTGCGGCGGGCGGCGAACAGGGCGGCCTCGTTGACCAGGTTGGCCAGGTCGGCGCCGGAGAAGCCCGGCGTGCCGCGCGCCAGGACGGTCGCGTCGACGTTCGGCGACAGCGGAACCTTGCGCATGTGGACCTTCAGGATCTGCTCGCGGCCGCGGATATCGGGCAGCGGCACCACGACCTGGCGGTCGAAGCGGCCCGGACGCAGCAGCGCCGGGTCGAGCACGTCGGGACGGTTGGTCGCGGCGATCACGATGACGCCCTGGCCCGACTCGAAGCCGTCCATCTCGACCAGCATCTGGTTCAGGGTCTGCTCGCGTTCGTCGTTGCCGCCGCCCAGGCCGGCGCCACGCTGGCGGCCGACCGCGTCGATTTCGTCGATGAAGATGATGCAGGGCGCATGCTTCTTGGCGTTCTCGAACATGTCGCGCACGCGGGCCGCGCCCACGCCGACGAACATTTCAACGAAGTCGGAACCCGAGATGCTGAAGAACGGCACCTTGGCCTCGCCGGCGATGGCCTTGGCCAGCAGCGTCTTGCCGGTACCGGGCGAGCCGACCATCAGCACGCCGCGCGGAATGCGACCACCCAGCTTCTGGAACTTGCTCGGGTCGCGCAGGAAGTCGACCAGTTCCTGAACGTCTTCCTTGGCTTCGTCGCAGCCGGCCACGTCCACGAAGGTGATCTGGTTGGTGTTCTCGTCAAGCATGCGGGCGCGCGACTTGCCGAAGCTGAACGCGCCGCCACGACCGCCGCCCTGCATCTGGCGCATGAAGAACACCCAGACGCCGATCAGCAGCAGCATGGGGAACCAGGACACGAAGATGCTCATCAGCAGCGACTGCTCTTCGCGCGGCTTGCCCGACACCTGCACGCCGTACTTCAGCAGGTCGGAGACCATCCAGAGGTCGCCCGGCGAGGTCAGCGTGTAGGCGCGACCAGCGTCCGGGGTGACGTACAGCACGTCGCCGCCAGGACCGCCCTGCACGTCCACCTTGCGGATGCGTCCCGCCTTGGCGTCGTCCATGAACTGCGTGTAGGTCACGCCGTCCTGGGTCTGGGCGCGTCCGTCAAACTGCTTGAAGACGGTGAACAGCACAAGGGCTATCACCATCCAGACAGCGACTTTCGAAAATGAGTTGTTCAAGGTCGATCTCCTGCTTTCGATTCCGACCGGCGACTGCGCACCCGCGTATGGCACAGTCACAAGTATGTCAATAGCCCATTCTACCCTGACGGACTGCGTTGCGTCCTGGGAGGCCTGGGAGCCGTAGGGTTACGTCTGATTCGAGGTTTTTCCGGTCGCTGTCTCGCTGGCCAGTCCAGGGGCTGGCCGTGGTTTTGTGGCGCCGGAGCGCCAGGCTCCGGCAGGGCTACTTCAGATCACGGGCGACCAGAAAGGTTTCCGAGGACTTGTCCCGGGACGCCTTCGGCTTGCGCTCGACCACCCGCTTGAAGCGCTGCTTGAAGGACTGCACGATCTGCGAAAAGCCGCTGCCGTGGAAAGCCTTGACTATCAACACCCCGTTGGGCTTGAGATGGGCGCAGGAAAACTCCATCGCCAGCTCGCAGACATGCTGGATGCGCGCGGCGTCCGCGATGCCTACCCCGGACAAGTTGGGGGCCATGTCGGAAATAACAAGATCCACGGCGCGGGATCCCACCATTTCCTCCAATTGTTTCAGGACTTCGTCCTCGCGGAAGTCGCCCTGGATGAATTCCACCCCCGCCACGGGCTCCATGGGCAGGATGTCCAGGGCGATGATGCGCCCGTCCACGATCCCGCCCGGCCCCGCCAGGCGCTCGCGCGCGACCTGGGACCAGCTGCCGGGCGCCGAGCCCAGGTCGACCACCAGGTCGCCGCGGCGCATCAGCTTTTCGGTGTCCAGGATCTCTATGAGCTTGAACGCCGCCCGGGCCCGATAGCCCTTCTGTTGCGCCAGCTTCACATAGGGATCGTTGATGTGCTGGTGAATCCAGTCTTTGGAGAATTTATTTTTGGCCATTACCGTACAATTCCACGCATGCCTATATTAGAACTTACCTCTCGCGAGCGCAGCGACCTTCGGTCCGCCGCTCACCCCCTGCGCCCCGTCGTCCTGATCGGCGACAACGGCCTGACCGAGGCCGTGCTCAAGGAAATCGACCGGGCGCTGACTTCCCATGGCCTGATCAAGGTCCGCGCCGGCGGTGACGATCGCGAGGCGCGCGAGGCCATGCTGTCGGAAATCTGCGACAAGCTGTCCTGCGCCCCGGTACACCACCTGGGCAAGACGCTGATCCTGTTCCGCCAGCTGCCGGGCAACATCAAGCCCGCCGCACTGGCCGCCCTGGAGCCCGAACGTCCCGCCAAGCGCCGCGCCTCCGAGCCGCATACGCCCAAGAAGCTCGCCGCCGAAGGCAAGACGCTGTCCAAGCGCCCGGCGCGCCGGGCCGACCCGGACGAAGCCCCGGCCAAGCCGGCGCGCGTCCCGGCCAGCGAGCTCAACAAGAACGGCAAGCCCATGCGCCCGAGCACCCGCAAGGCATCCGGCAGCGCCCACGCGATTCCGCGCCGCGCGGGCAGCGCGCTCAGCCTGCGCGCCGGAGCCCGCAGCGGCACCAGCCGCCGCTCGTCGTCCAAGCGCTGAGTCCGGAACAAGCAAAACCATCCGGCGCAGCGCCTGTTTGCGCCGGGACTGCCCCCGCCAGGGGGCTTTTTTTCGTCTCGGGACCGCCCCGCGACGAAGTAGCCCTGGGCGCAGCGCCATCCAACACCGGGGTCGGGTCGGACGAGGAACCCGCGGCAACAAAAACGGGCGCATTACGCGCCCGATCCACCATAAGCGGTCCGCATGTTATCGCGGATTGCCGATGAACGTGAAGTTCAACCTATGGTGTTTTGATGGTCTACAGCTAAATGGGCAGCTGCGTCAGATGTAACGCACGCCCAGGACTTCATACTCGCGCACGCCGGCCGGGGCCAGGACCTCGACGACGTCGCCTTCGCTCTTGCCGATCAGCGCGCGGGCCACGGGGCTCGACACGGAGATCAGATTCGACTTGATGTCGGCTTCCACGTCGCCGACGATCTGGTAGGTCAGGCGGTCGCCCGAATCCAGGTCTTCGATATCGACGGTGGCGCCAAATACCGCCCGGCCTTCCGCGTCCAGCGAGGACGGGTCGATCAGGTGAGCGTTGGACAGCGTGCCTTCAAGCTCGGCAATGCGGCCCTCGATAAAGCCCTGACGCTCGCGCGCGGCGTCGTATTCGGCATTTTCCGACAGATCGCCTTGCGCACGCGCTTCAGCGATGGCGTTGATAACGGCAGGACGTTCCACGGTTTTCAGCCGCTGGAGCTCTTCTTGCAAGCGCTCGGCCCCGCGCACGGTCAAAGGAATGGCAGACATGTCGTTTCCCAAACAAAAGTAGAAAACGCCCCCGACGGAGCGTTCTCGGTGTGAAGGCCGTAGGCCTGTCTCTCGCGCCGCCGTTGCTGCGTGGCGACTGTTGCGGGACGGCGGGATCAGGGAAGGCGCAAGGCTGAACCCGATCGGTTTCCCCTTTGCCCGCTCTGATCGGCCGGCCGGCGAGGCGGCGGGCTGCGACCAAAACAAAACCCCGGCTCGGGTCGGAACCGGGGCAATCAAGGTCATATTGTGGTCAAAGTTCGGACGAATTGCAAGCCGCCGGAAAAACCGTCGTTTTCCGCGCATTTCGCCGCCGTAACCCGCGAGAAACCGGCGTTTCCACGCAAGAAACCGCCAGATGCGGGCTGTGCCAGCTGACGACCACCAAGAACTCTCCAGGCTTTGCGCGAGCTTTCCGCTCCAGCTGCATCCATCCGCCAACGCTGCGGTGCCCGGGGCAGACTGCCATTTCAGGATGACCGCGCCCGCCTGCGCGCCGCTTTCGACCCGCCGCCCATTCCCACCGTCTTCACCCGCTGTTTATTACGAATAAATCGTTCGTTGCATAAAAGATACTGCCCAATATCGACACGGTTTTTGATAGCCGCGCGTGTGTAAAAAACCGTAGTCAAAATGCCCAAAGAAGGTATAACCGGAAAGTTGCTTTATTAATGAACAATTAAAAACAACCGGCATTTCAACCGGCGCTTCTCTTTATTACTAAAACGGGGTCGCGGAGTTTCTTCCAAAAACTCACCGCGAGAACGATTGATTGTGCGTGTTGCAGTCCGGCGGATGCATCGCAGTCATTCGGCGCGACATCCGCCTCCCATGGCGCTGTCCGGGCGGGGGAATTTCCCGGCGCGCGATGGGTCGCGTCCAAGACCGAGGAGCTCTCTCATGCTGGAAAAACTGAAAGTCCGTACCGGAATGCTGCTGGTGCTGTTCTGCTTCGTTACTGCCCTGGCGCTCGCTTGCGGGCTGGGCTGGATTAATGCCCAGCGCAGCGTCGCGGAAATAGAAGACCTGAATAATGTCGCCGTGCACCAGGTCGACCCGTTGTATGAAGCGAACGGCGCCCTGCTGCGCACCCGCCTGGCCTTGGATGCGACCATATCCGAGCTGCAATCCGGTTCCGCGGATCAGGCGGCGATATTCCTCCAGACCGCCAACAGCCAATTGCAAATGGCGCGTGAACGCTATGCCAGGTATATGGCCGTGCCCAAGACCGAGCGCGGACAACAACTGGCGCAAACGCTGCAGGCCCGGTTCAGCGAATACGCCGCCGCCCTGGATGCGCAGTATTCCGCGCTGAAGGAAAACGCCGTCCCTCGCTACCAGGAAGGGCAGCGCAAGCTGCGCCAGATCGATGAAGGCTTCACCAAGGACATGCAGGCCTTCCTGGGCCGGGTGGCCGAGCGCAGCGACGCGGTGCTCGACAGCTCGCAGCGGACCTACGCCTCGGCCCGGATTTCGGCCATCGCCCTGCTGTCCACCGCCCTGCTGCTGGCCGCGTTGTGCTGGGCCTTCATCCGCCGCGGCGTGCTGCTGCCGCTGCGGGAAGCCGGCATGCACTTCGACCGCATCGCGGGCGGCGACCTTACCAGTCGGGTGGAAACCCGTTCCAACAATGAAATCGGCGCCCTGTTCGCGGCGCTCAAGCGCATGCAGGAGGGTCTGACCCGCACCGTTTCAACGGTGCGCCAGGGCGTGGACGAGATCAACATCGGCTCGGCCGAGATCGCCGCCGGCAACGCCAACCTGTCCAGCCGCACGGAAGAACAGGCCGCCGCGCTGGAGCAGACCGCCGCCACCATGGAACAGCTGGCGGCCACGGTGAAGCAGAACGCCGACAACGCCGCCCAGGCCAACCAGCTCGCGGCCGTCAGCATGGAAGTGGCGCAACGCGGCGGGCAGACCGTGGGCCAGGTGGTCCAGACCATGCAGGGCATTTCGGACAGCTCGAAACGCATCGCCGACATCGTTTCGGTCATCGACGGCATCGCCTTTCAGACGAATATCCTGGCCCTGAACGCCGCCGTGGAAGCCGCGCGCGCCGGCGAACAGGGCAAGGGCTTCGCGGTCGTCGCCGGCGAAGTCCGCACGCTGGCCCAGCGGGCGGCTCAGGCAGCCAAGGAAATCAAGACCCTGATCGAAACCTCGGTGGACACCGTGGCGTCGGGCTCGGCCCACGTCACGGCCGCCGGCCAGACCATGCAGGAAATCGTGACCTCGGTGCAGCGCGTGGCCGACATCATGGGCGAAATCTCGGCGGCCTCGGCCGAGCAGGCCGGCGGCATCGACCAGATCACCCTGGCGGTATCGCAGATGGACGAGGTGACGCAGCAGAACGCCGCGCTGGTGGAAGAGGCCTCGGCCGCCGCCTCGGCCATGGAGGACCAGGCGCGCAAGCTGGCCGAGGCCACGGCGGTGTTCAAGACCCAGTCGGGTCAGGTGATCGAGGCGGAACCGGCGGCCGTCCTGGCCCATGGCGCCCGGGCGACACGCCTGTCGCGCCCCTGAGCCAGGCAGGCCTGATCGGGCCGGGCGCTCCACGCCCGGCCCGGCGGGCCTTATTTCCTGCGACGCAGCAAGGCGTACAGGATGATGGCGCCGAACGTGGCGGTGCCGATCCCGCCCAGCGTGAAATTACCCAGCTTGACGGTGAAATCACCCGCGCCCAGCACCAGCGTGACCGCGGCCACGATCAGGTTGCGGTTGTCGCTGAAATCGACCTGGTTCACCACCCAGATACGGGCGCCGGCCACGGCGATCAGGCCAAACACCACGACCGACATGCCGCCCAGCACGGGCGCCGGGATGGTCTGGATCAGGGCGCCGAACTTGGGCGAGAAGCCGAGCACGATGGCGATCAGGGCCGCCACCACGAAGACCAGGGTGGAATAGATGCGGGTCACGGCCATCACGCCGATGTTCTCGGCATAGGTGGTGACGCCGGTGCCACCGACCGCGCCCGACACCATGGTGGCCACGCCGTCACCGACGAACGCGCGGCCCAGGTAGCGGTCCAGGTCCTGGCCCGTCATGGCGCTGACCGCCTTGACGTGGCCCAGGTTCTCGGCAACCAGAATGATGGCGACCGGCACGATCAGGCCCATGGCCTCGGCCTTGAACACCGGCGCCGCGAAATGAGGCAGGCCGAACCAGGCCGCCGCCGTCACGCCCGCGAAGTCCACGGGCTTGCCCAGGCCCAGGACATTGGCGCAGATCACGTACACCACGCAGGCCAGGATCAGGCCCACCAGGATCAGCAGCCGCTGCACCATGCCGCGCGTGTACACGGCGATGCCGCCCACGCACAGGACGGTGACGAGGGCCATGGCGGTGTCGAAGCCCGACTGCCCCATCGCGCCCTTGGCCGCGATGGGCGCCAGGTTCAGGCCGATCACGGCCACCACGGCACCGGTCACCACCGGCGGCATCAGCGTGTCGATCCAGCCCGCCCCGCCGCCGGCGCGCGCATTGACGGCCCAGACGATCAGGCCGATCAGGGTATAGGCCAGGCCGCAGGCGATGATGGCGCCCAGCGCCACGCCGATATTGGCGTTGGCGCCGCCGCCCGCATAGCCGGTGACGGCGATGACGCCGCCGATGAAGGCGAAACTGGACCCCAGGTAGCTCGGCACCCTCCCGCCCACGAACAGAAAGAAGATCAGCGTGCCGATGCCCGACATCAGGATGGCGACGTTCGGATCAAACCCCATCAGCAGCGGCGCCAGCACCGTGGAGCCGAACATGGCGACCACGTGCTGCGCGCCCATGGCCACGTTCTTGGGCCAGGACAGCCTTTCGTCGGGCGCGATGATGACGCCGGGCTCGGCGTCGTCCGCCAGGCGCCAGCGCGGAAAGTACGATTTGGACATGGATTCCCCAGGATGTTGTCGGGTCAATGGGCCCGGACGGCGCCCGCTCCAGTGAGCCAAGCGACGGGCGGGCGCCAGTGTAAAGGCCCGCACGAACCCCCCGCAATATTTAAGTCCTCCCCCATAAAACATGTAACGCGCGCACCAGCGGGATGCCACGGATCCGGCTCCGCCGGTCCGCAGGCATGCCCCCTTGAGGGGGAAGCGCCAACGGCGCTTCGGGGGTGGCCCTTAATTTCAGCGCCAAAATGCCGTACTTGTCAGGACCTACCCCAGAAAATCACCAACAACGCGGGACTATCATGGCCATCAACCCTATCGGCAGCACCTCGAATAACGCCATGTTCGACCTCTGGAACCAGAAAATCCGGGCGAACAGAGAGGACAAGAGCGCGGACGGCTCGGATCCGGTCACCATCTCGGCGGACGGCAAGCTGCGCCTGAACGGCGAGCAAAGCGGCCTGAACGGCTCGAACAAGAAGGCCGAAGAGGCCGCGGACCTCGAGCCCAAGGAAGACGACGACATCTACACCCGCCAGATCAAGCAGTTGCTGCGCCAGCTGAGCAAGGTCATGGAGCAGATCCGCAAGATCGAGGCCAGCAGCATGCCGGCGGAGCAGAAATCGGAACAGCTGCAGTCCCTGAATTCGCAGGCCACGCAGATCATGGGCCAGATCCAGAAGGTCCTGATTGCCAAGGCCAAGGCGGCCAAGGCGGCCGGCTAGCCCTCTTCCCCTTCCGCTGCCACACGCTTTCGGAGCCACCCGTGCCCATCAATCCCATCAATGGCAGTTCCCACAGCAGCATGCTGGACCTGTGGGCACAGAAGATCCGCGCCAACAAGGAAGCCAAGGAGGCCGCCAGCACGGCCGACCCGGCCGACCCATCGGCCAGCGTGCGCGTCAACGGCGGCAAGTTGGGCAGCGTCGCCCAAAGCCAGGAATCCGCTTCGGCCGAACCCGAGGACGAATACACGCGTACCCTGAAGCAGCTCTATGCCCAGCTGGCGCGCGTGATGCAGCAATTGAAGGAAGCACAGAATGCCGACCTGCCCAGCGAGCAGAAGCTGGACCAGATTCAGACGCTGAACACGCAGGCGGTCAACATCCAGGGCATGATCGCCAAGGTCCAGTCCGAGCAGATGAAGAGCGCCGAACGGCGCGTGCGCGCGGCGCAGGGCTAGTGTGCTGACCGGTGGATGCGTCCGCACTGCGGGACAGCGCACTAGTCGATGGGTGCGCGGTTAGCGCGACGCCGCGCGTCGCGTTAAGCTCCCGGGATCCCCTTCCCTTACCGCTACGTACCCCGCATGACTGAAATCTGGTTCATCCGCCACGGCGAAACCGACTGGAACCGCCAGCGCCGCCTGCAAGGCTGGCAAGACATTCCGCTGAACGAGGCCGGCCGGCAGCAGGCCGTGCAACTGGCCGCGCGCATGCGCGACGAGGCCGTCCAGATGCGCTTCGACGCCCTCTACAGCAGCGATCTGCAACGCGCCCGCGATACCGCTCAGCCCGTGGCCGAGCAACTGGACCTGCGCATCCGCACCGAGCCCGGCATCCGCGAACGCGGCTTCGGCGTGCTGGAAGGGTTGGATCTGGAACATATCGACACGCTGGCCCCGGCGGCGGCGGCCTCCTGGAAGAGCCGCGATCCGCTGCGCCCGCTGGACGGCGGCGAAACGCTGGGCCAGTTCCAGTCGCGCGTGATTTCCACGGTGGACGACATCGCCGCACGCCATGGCGGCGAGCGCATCATGCTGTTCACGCACGGCGGCGTGCTGGACATCGTCTGGCGCCACGCCAGCGGCGTGCCACTCAACGCCCCGCGCGACGCGTCGATGCTGAATGTCAGCATCAACCGCGTCGGCGTGAGCGGTCGTGAATGGCAGGTGCTGGATTGGGGCGACGTCAGCCACGTGAGCGGCGAAACGCGCAACGACGTGGTGCGCTGACGCCCCGGGCGGACGGAATCAGCCCGCCTTGCGCGGCTTGCGCGGCGCGTTGCGCGCCAGCCTGTCATAGACCGCATTGGGCAACAGGCGCATCAGCCGCGCCACCACGCCCATCTGCCACGGAATCACCCGATACGACGCGCCGCGCTCGATGGCGACATGGGCGCGCCGGGCGAAATCCCCGGCATCCATCAGGAATGGCATCGAATAGGGGTTGTGCGCCGTCATCGCGGTCTTGATGTAGCCCGGCGCGATGGTCACGACCCGGATGCCGTCCCCCGCCAGTTCCAGCCTCAGGCTTTCGCAATAGGTCGTCACCGCCGACTTGGACGCGCTGTAGGCGCCCGCCCCCGGCAACCCGCGCACGCCGGCCACGCTGGAAATTCCCACCAGCCGCCCGCCGCCGGCGTCGCGCATCGCGCCGACGAAAGGCTCGAAGGTCGCCACGGTGGCCAGCAGGTTGGTATCGACGATGGCCTTGAACACGTCATAGTCCTCGCCATGCTCGGTCAAGGTGCCGGCGCTGATGCCGGCGCTGGCGATCACCACGTCCACCCGCCCCTGGCAGAAGGCGATGAAATCCGTGGCGGCCGCATGCAGGGCCTGGCGGTCGCGCACGTCCACGGCATAGCAGCGGTGCTGTCCGGGCAGGCTGGCGGCCAATTCCCGCAAGGCCGTCTCGCGACGGCCCAACAGGCCCAGGGTCGCGCCGGTCTCGGCGTAGCGCTGCGCCAGCGCGCGACCCAGGCCGCTGCTGGCGCCGGTGATGAAGACTCGGTTCATGACGGATGGAGAGGTCGGCAAGTAGGGGGACCGGCGGGCGGCGGGCAGAAAAAAGGCGGCGCCCCGTCACCGGAAAGCACCGCCTTCATGCTACAGCAAAGCCGCCCGGAACCTGCCTGGACGGATGCCGTGCGCTGGCCGTCCTACAGGAAGATCCAGGCCAGGATGCCGCCCACCAGCAGCCACTTGGTCAGGTAGTACAGCGGCTGGCTGCGCTTCTTCAGGGCCTTGCCGACCCGGCGCACCGCATACACGGCGCCGAAGATGCGGTTGATGCCGCCGGTCTTGTCGCCTTCCTGGTTGGGCGCGGCCGCCGCGCGCAGCAGGAAGCCGCCCACCACGCGGTTGACGGCCTGGGCCCAGCGAAAGCGCATCGGACGCTCGACGTCGGCGAACAGGATGATCCGGTTCTGATCCGTCTTGTTCTCGGCGTAGTGGATGAAGGTCTCGTCAAAGACCACGGCCTCGCCGTCGCGCCAGTAGTAGGTCTCGCCGTCGACATTGATGTAGCAGTCGGGGCTGTTGGGCGTGATCAGGCCCATGTGAAAGCGCAGCGAACCGGCATAGGGATCGCGGTGGCGCGGCAGCCGGCTACCCGGGGGCAGCGAGGCGAACATGGCGGCCTTGATGTTCGGGATGCCCTTGAGCAGTTCCGTCGTGACCGGGCACAGCGCGCTGGCCGAGGGATGGTCGGCGTCATACCACTTCAGGTAGAAGCGCTTCCAGCCGCTCTTGAAGAACGAGTTGAAGCCGGCGTCGTTGTACTTGTCGGATGCCTTGATATGCCCGTCGCCGAACAGGCGCAAGGCCTCTTCGCGGATCTCGTCGCAACGGTCCAGCAGCACCTTCAGCTCGGGAAAGTCCTTCAGGTCCAGGTACGGCTGGTTCGGCACGCTGGAAAACGCGTACATGAAGCAGTTCAGCGGCGCGGTGAACGTGGAATGATCCAGCGCCTGCCGCGAGAACCTGTGCCTGACCCGGCCACGGAAATGCACGACCGTGGCGCAAACGATGAATAACGCAAGAATGAACCACTTCATCCCTACACCTCCAGAATGACTTCGGGCGTGCCACGCACGCCCGAGAGCCTTATTTGTCCGCCAGGGACGCGTGAAGTTCCTGCAACGGGTACACCTGCAGGCCCAGGCCTTGGCGCAGGTACTGCATGCCCTCAACGGCGGCGCGGGCGCCGGCGATGGTCGTGAAGAACGTCACGCGCGCGGCCAGCGACTGCGTGCGGATGGTGCGCGAGTCGGCGATGGCGTTGCGACGCTCTTCGACGGTGTTGATGACCAGCGAGATCTCGCCGTTCTTCACCATGTCGACGATGTGCGGACGACCTTCGGTGACCTTGTTCACCAGCTGCACCGGAATGCCGGCGGCCTCGATCTCGGCGGCCGTGCCGCGCGTGGCGACCAGTTTGAAGCCCAGGGCGTGCAGGCCGCGCGCCACTTCCACGGCGCGAGGCTTGTCCTGATTCTTCACGCTGATGAACGCCGTGCCGGATTCCGGCAGGCGCACGCCGGCGGCCAGCTGCGACTTGACGAAGGCTTCGCCGAAGCTGTTGCCCACGCCCATGACTTCGCCGGTCGACTTCATTTCCGGTCCCAGGATGGTGTCCACGCCCGGGAACTTGACGAACGGGAACACGGCTTCCTTGACCGAGAAGTAAGGCGGCACGACTTCCTTGGTGACACCCTGGTCGGCCAGCTTGCGGCCGGCCATGGCGCGCGCGGCGATCTTGGCCAGCTGCAGGCCGGTGGCCTTGGACACGTAGGGCACCGTGCGCGAGGCGCGCGGGTTCACTTCCAGCACGTAGACGTCGCCTCCCTGGATCGCGAACTGCACGTTCATCAGGCCGTTGACGTTCAGGGCCTTGGCCATCATCGCGGTCTGGCGCTTGATCTCGGCGATCACGTCGGCCGACAGCGAGTACGGCGGCAGGCTGCAGGCGGAGTCGCCCGAGTGCACGCCGGCCTGCTCGATGTGTTCCATGACGCCGCCGATGAAGACGGTTTCACCATCGGACAGGCAGTCCACGTCGACTTCGGTGGCGTTGTTCAGGAAGCGGTCCAGCAGCACCGGAGAATCGTTGCTGACCTTGACCGCTTCGCGCATGTAGCGCTCCAGGTCCTGCTGCTCGTGCACGATTTCCATCGCGCGGCCGCCCAGCACGTAGCTCGGGCGCACCACCAGCGGGTAGCCGATCTCGGCGGCGTGGGCCAGCGCTTCGTTTTCGGTGCGGGCCGTGCGGTTGGGCGGCTGGCGCAGGCCGAGCTTGTGCAGCAGCTTCTGGAAGCGCTCGCGGTCCTCGGCCACGTCGATGGACTCGGGGCTGGTGCCGATGATGGGCACGCCATTGGCTTCCAGCGCGCGCGCCAGCTTCAGCGGGGTCTGGCCGCCGTACTGGACGATCATGCCGACCGGGTTTTCCTTGTGCACGATCTCCAGCACGTCTTCCAGCGTCAGCGGCTCGAAGTACAGGCGGTCGGAGGTGTCGTAGTCGGTGGACACGGTTTCCGGGTTGCAGTTGACCATGATGGTCTCGAACCCGTCGTCGCGCAGCGCCAGCGCGGCGTGCACGCAGCAGTAGTCGAACTCGATGCCCTGGCCGATGCGGTTCGGACCGCCGCCCAGCACCACGATCTTCTTGCGGTCGGTGGGCGCGGCTTCGCACTCTTCCTCGTAGGTGGAGTACATGTAGGCCGTGCGGGTGGCGAACTCGGCGGCGCAGGTATCCACGCGCTTGTACACGGGACGCACGTTGAGCTGGTGACGCAGCTTGCGCACCTCGGACTCGGACGAATCCAGCAGGAAGGCCAGGCGGCGGTCGGAGAAGCCGCGACGCTTCAGTTCCCACAGGGTGGCGTAATCCAGGTCGGACAGCGTCTTCTGCTCGAGCGCCAGTTCGATGTCGACGATTTCCTTGATCTGTGACAGGAACCACGGGTCGATGTGCGTGATGTTGTGCACTTCGTCCAGCGTGAAGCCCTGGGCGAAGGCGTCGCCCACGTACCAGATGCGCTCGGGGCCGGGCTCGCCCAGCTCGACCTGCAGCTTCTCGCGGTCGGTGGTCTTCTGGTTCAGGCCATCCACGCCGACTTCCAGCCCGCGCAGCGCCTTCTGGAACGATTCCTGGAAGGTGCGGCCGATGGCCATGACTTCGCCGACCGACTTCATCTGGGTGGTCAGGCGCGCGTCGGCGGTGGGGAATTTCTCGAACGCGAAACGCGGCACCTTGGTGACCACGTAGTCGATCGAGGGTTCGAACGAGGCGGGCGTGGCGCCGCCGGTGATTTCGTTCTTCAGCTCATCGAGCGTGTAGCCGACGGCCAGGCGCGCGGCGACCTTGGCGATGGGGAAGCCGGTGGCCTTGGAGGCCAGCGCCGACGAACGCGACACGCGCGGGTTCATCTCGATGACGATCATGCGACCGTTCTTCGGGTTGACCGCGAACTGCACGTTCGAGCCGCCCGTGTCCACGCCGATCTCGCGCAGCACGGCGATCGACGCGTTGCGCATGATCTGGTATTCCTTGTCCGTCAGCGTCTGCGCCGGCGCCACGGTGATGGAGTCGCCGGTGTGCACGCCCATCGGATCCAGGTTCTCGATGGAGCAGACGATGATGCAGTTGTCCGCCTTGTCGCGGACCACTTCCATCTCGAATTCCTTCCAGCCCAG
Source organism: Achromobacter sp. 413638 (assembly GCF_043119405.1). Taxonomy (NCBI): domain Bacteria; kingdom Pseudomonadati; phylum Pseudomonadota; class Betaproteobacteria; order Burkholderiales; family Alcaligenaceae; genus Achromobacter; species Achromobacter sp. 413638. The sequence goes on along the minus strand of NZ_JBICCO010000013.1, from coordinate 11,328 downwards.
CAGCGATTCCTCGATCAGCAGCTCGCTGGTGGGCGAGGCTTCCAGGCCGCGGCGGCAGATGGTTTCGAATTCCTCGGCGTTGTAGGCGATGCCACCGCCCGAGCCGCCCATGGTGAAGCTGGGGCGGATCACGGCGGGGAAGCCCGAGGTGCCGACTTCCGCGGCGATGCGGCGCTGCACTTCCCAGGCTTCGTCCATGCTGTGGGCGACGCCCGACTTGGCCGATTCCAGACCGATGTCGGTCATGGCCTGCTTGAACTTCTGGCGGTCCTCGGCCTTCTCGATGGCGTGCTCGTTGGCGCCGATCAGCTCGACGTTGTGCTTCTTCAGCACGCCATGGTGAGCCAGGTCCAGCGCGCAGTTCAGCGCGGTCTGGCCGCCCATCGTGGGCAGCAGCGCATCGGGCTTCTCGCGCTCGATGATCTTCTCGACCGCCTGCCAGGTGATGGGCTCGATGTAGGTGACGTCGGCCGTTTCCGGGTCCGTCATGATGGTGGCCGGGTTGCTGTTCACCAGGATGGTGCGGTAGCCCTCGGCCTTGAGCGCCTTGCACGCCTGGGCGCCCGAATAGTCGAACTCGCAGGCCTGCCCGATGATGATGGGGCCGGCGCCGATGATGAGGATGCTTTTTAGGTCTGTACGCTTGGGCATGATGCGATCTTTACTTTTGGCCGGCCATCAGGCTGATGAACTTGTCGAACAGCACGACGATGTCGTGCGGGCCGGGGCTGGCCTCGGGGTGGCCCTGGAAGCAGAAGGCCGGACGGTCGGTGAGCTCGAAGCCCTGCAGCGTGCCGTCGAACAGCGAGACGTGCGTGGTGCGCGCGTTGGCGGGCAGGCTGGCCGCGTCCACCGCGAAACCGTGGTTCTGGCTGGTGATGAACACGCGCTTGGACGCTAGGTCCTGCACGGGGTGGTTGGCGCCGTGGTGGCCGGTCTTCATCTTGACGGTCTTGCCGCCCACCGCCAGGCCCATGATCTGGTGGCCCAGGCAGATGCCGAACACGGGCAGCTTCTGGTCCAGGAACTTGCGGGTGGCTTCGATGGCGTAGTCGCAGGGCTCGGGGTCGCCGGGGCCGTTGGACAGGAACACGCCGTCGGGATTGAGCTTGAGGACTTCGTCGGCCGTGGTCTGGGCCGGCACCAGCGTGATGCGGCAGCCGCGATCGGCCAGCAGGCGCAGGATGTTGCTCTTGACGCCGAAGTCGTAGGCCACGACGTGGAAACGGGACTGGTCGGGCGCGGTGTAGCCTTCGCCCAGCTCCCAGGTGCCCTGGGTCCAGTCGGCGCGGTCCTTGATGGACACGACGCGGGCCAGGTCCTGGCCGGCCATGCCGGGGAAGCCGCGCGCCAGCTCGACGGCGCGCTCGGCGTCGGCGCCGACGAAGATGCAGGCGCCCTGGGCGCCCTTCTCGCGCAGGATGCGCGTGAGCTTGCGGGTGTCGATGCCGGAAATGGCGACGATGCCCTGCTCGGCAAGGTACTCGGGCAGCGATTGCGTGGAACGGAAGTTCGACACGCGGGCCGGACAGTCGCGGACCACCAGGCCGGAGGCGTAGACGCGGTTCGCCTCGACGTCCTCGGCGTTGACGCCGGTGTTGCCGATGTGCGGATAGGTCAGCGTGACGATCTGGCCACTATAGCTGGGATCGGTGAGAATTTCCTGGTACCCGGTCATGGCGGTGTTGAACACCACCTCGGCGACCGTATGGCCAGGCGCACCGATCGATACGCCTCGAAAAATGGTACCGTCCGCCAGAGCCAGAATTGCAGGAGGGAAGCGGTTGAGCCCCTCGGGAAAGAGTTGCGGCAGCACAGTAAACCCCGGTTTCAGAATCTATAATTAAACCTTCGGATTATACCTTGAGCGGCCCTAATTCCCGGGAAACCGCGCCAAATAAGGCCGAAACGGGTGATTTCATCCTGCCGGCCGCGCATCGTCGCCCGGCCGCGCGCCGGCCCGCGACATCGCGACGGTGATACGCTAGGGCCTGTTCCAGGTCGCCGCGCCCGGCAAGGGCTGCCGGCGGCCGCAATCCCCTAGCAGCGAGCCGCACCACCCATGTCCAGCCAACTCGACGCATTGCGCCTTCACACCACCGTGGTCGCCGACACCGGGGACTTCGAAGCCATGAAGGCCTTGCGCCCCACCGACGCCACCACCAACCCGTCCCTGATACTAAAGGCCGTGCAGCAGGACGCCTACCGCCCCCTGCTGGAACGGACCGCGCGCGACCATCGCGGCGCTTCGACCGCCGAACTGATGGACCGCCTGCTGGTGGCCTTCGGCCAGGCCATCCTGAACATCGTGCCGGGCCGCGTGTCGACCGAGGTCGACGCGCGCCTGTCCTTCGACACCCGCGCCACCGTCGAGCGCGCGCGCAGCCTGATCGCGCTGTATGAAGCGGCCGGCATCGCGCGCGAGCGCGTGCTGATCAAGATCGCCTCCACCTGGGAAGGCATCCAGGCGGCCCGCGCGCTGCAGGCCGAAGGCATCCGCTGCAACCTGACGCTGCTGTTCTCGCTGCCGCAGGCGGTCGCCTGCGCCGACGCCGGCGTGCAGCTGATCTCGCCCTTCGTGGGCCGCATCTACGACTGGCACAAGAAGGTCGCCGGCGCCGGCTGGGACGAGGCCGCCAATGCCGGCCCGAACGATCCCGGCGTGCTGTCGGTGACCCGCATCTACCGCTACTACAAGCAGTTCGGCATCGCCACCGAGATCATGGGCGCCAGCTTCCGCAACGTGGGCCAGATCCTGGCGCTGTCGGGCTGCGACCTGCTCACCATCAGCCCCGAGCTGCTGAACAAGCTGGCGGCCACCGAAGGCGACGCGCCCGCGCAGCTGCGCGCCGGCGATGGCGCGGGCCACATCGCGCGCATCGCCTCGGACGAGATCAGCTTCCGCGGCCTGCTCAACGAGGACGCCATGGCCACGGAAAAACTGTCCGAAGGCATCCGGCTGTTCGTCGCGGACGCGGTCAAGCTGGACGCGCTGATCGAAGCGCAGCGCGGCTAGGATCCACGGCGGGCAAACAAAGGCCGGGCGGCAAGCCCGGCCTTTTTCATCCTGTCTCGCGCCGCAGCCGCCTGCAGCCGAGCCCGCCATCAGCGGTGATCGTGCGTATGGACCTGCAAGGCTTCCAGGAAGCGCGACACCATGTTGTAGGCAGCCACCGTGGCCGTCAGCTCGACCAGCAGCTTGTCGCTGCCCATGGCCTGGCGCGCGGCCTGGAACACGGCGTCGGGCACCTGCACCTGACGCGTCATGGCGTCGGTATAGGCCAGCACGGCGCGCTCGCGCGCGTCGAACAGCGCCGAGTCCTGCCAGCCGTCCAGCGCATCCAGCTGCGCCTGCGTCACGCCTTCCTTCAACGCGATCGGCGCATGCTGGTCGGCCTCGTAGGGCGCGCCGTTCAGCACCGCCACCCGCATGATGACCAGCTCGCGCAGGTCGCCCGGCAAGGTGCTGAGCTGGCGGATCGAGGTCAGGTAATTGAGCCAGCCGCCGGCCACCGCCGGGCTGTGCAGCAGCATCTGGTACAGATGCAGCACGCTGCCGCGCTCGGCGACGATGCGCTCGACCAGCGGCTGGGCCTCGGGATGGGACAGGTCTGCGTAGGGGATGCGCGCCATGGTCTGGCTCCGTTCAGATTTTTTCGGTTTCGCCCGACTTGGGCTGCCACTTCATCAGGCGCTTCTCGCCCAGGCCGACGATGTAGTCCAGCGCCAGCGCGAACGCCGTCAGCACCACGATGCCCGCGAACACGGTGTTCACATCGAAAGTGCCCTCGGCCTGCAGGATCAGGTAGCCCACGCCACTGGCCGAACCCAGGTACTCGCCCACCACCGCGCCCACGAAGGCCAGGCCGACGGAGGTGTGCAGGCTGGAGAACACCCAGCTGGTGGCGGACGGCAGGTACACGTGGCGCAGCAGCTGGCGGCGGCGCGCGCCCAGCATGCGCGCGTTGTCCAGCAGCGTGGGGCTGACCTCGCGCACGCCCTGGTAGACGTTGAAGAACACGATGAAGAACACCAGGGTCACGGCCAGCGCCACCTTGGACCAGATGCCCAGGCCGAACCACATGCCGAAGATGGGCGCCAGGATCACGCGCGGCATCGAGTTGGCCGCCTTGATGTAGGGATCCAGGATCGCGCTGGCCAGCGGCGACAGCCCCAGCCACAGCCCCGCCCCCAGGCCCGCCGCCGTGCCGATGAAGAACGCCAGCACGGTCTCGGTCAGCGTCACCCACAGATGCGTGTAGATGTCGGCGTTGGTGACGAACCACGCCCAGATGCGGCCCCACACCTTCAGCGGCTCGCCGAAGAAGAACGCCACCTTGGGATCGCGCGAGGCCAGATGCCAGACGCCCAGGATCACGACCAGCAGCAGCAACTGCCAGAAGCGCAGGCTGGCCGAACCCGGTTTGATCAGAGACTTCGACATGTCAATCTTCCGTTCTGCAATTGCACCCCCCTTTTGCCACAGACACGCCTCACGACCAAAGTAACGGCCGCCATCAAAGCCAGACTGCCGTCAAAGCGGGGCCGCCGCGGAGCCGGCTTTGCCGGGCCGCCCGCGGCGCCCCCCTGGGGGGGAAGCGCCGCAGGCGCTTCGGGGGGGGATCATTTCCTTTGTTGCGCATAGCCCTTGAGCACTTCCTCGCGCAGCACGCCCCAGATCGCGGCGTGCAGCTCGACGAAACGCGGATGAGTGCGCACCTCAGCCACGTCGCGCGGACGCGGCAGGTCGATGGCGAACTCGCCGATCGGATGCGTGCCGGGCCCGGCCGACAGCACCACCACGCGGTCGCTCATGGCGATGGCCTCGTCCAGGTCGTGAGTGATGAAGAGCACGGCCTTGCGCTTGGCCATCCACAGGTCCAGCACTTCGTTTTCCATCAGCTGGCGCGTCTGGATGTCCAGCGCCGAGAACGGCTCGTCCATCAGGATGATGTCGGGATCGCGGATCAGCGTCTGCGCCAGCATCACGCGCTTGCGCATGCCGCCGGACATCTGGTGCGGGTAGCGGTCCTCGAAACCGCCCAGGCCGACGCGGCGCATCCATTCGCGGCCCCGCATCTCGCCTTCCTGGCGCGGCACGCCGGCGAAATCCAGGCCGGCCATCACGTTGTCCAGCGCGCTGCGCCACGGCAGCAGCGCCTCGCCCTGGAACATGTAGCCGGCGCGGGCATTGATGCCCGACAGCGGCTGGCCGAAGACCTTGACCTGCCCCGAAGACGGCGCCAGCAGGCCGGCGCCGACGTTCAGCAAGGTGGACTTGCCGCAGCCGGTGGGGCCGACCACGGACACGAACTCCCCCGGCGCGATGGCCAGGGAGGTGTCGCTGACCGCGGTGTAGCGTTGCGAGCGGTCGTCGCGGGAAACAAAGGTGCAGCTGATGTTTTCCAGCGCGAGCGCGGCTTCAGCCATTGGGGTACTTCTCGTTGGCGCGGCGCGCGAAATCGTTGGTCCAGACCTTCGAGGCGTCGATCTTGGCGGCGTCGAAATCGGCCTGGTAGGCAGCCAGCGCCTTGAGCGCGGTGGCCGCGCCGTCTTCCGGGATCAGCCCGTCGGGCGACAGGCCTTCCAGGCTCTTGGAGATGGCGGTCTTGTACACGGCCGGGTCGCCCAGCAGATAGCTTTCGGGCACGACCTTGGCGATTTCATCGGGGCCGGCCTTCTGGATCCACTTGTCGGCGCGCACCAGCGCGTTGGCCAATGCCTGGGTGGTGTTGGGATTGGCGTCGATGAAGGCCTGCGGCGCATACAGGCAGCCGGCCGGCATATTGCCGCCGAAGATCGCCTGCGTGTCCTTGAGCGTGCGCGTGTCGACGATGATCTGGATCTCGCCCGGCATCTCCAGCATGGACACCACCGGGTCGGTATTCGAGATGGCGTCGATCTGGCCGCTGCGCAGCGCGGTCACCGCGCCCGCGCCGGCGCCCACGCCGATGATGGACACGTCGGAGGCCTTCAGGCCGTGCCTGGCCAGGAAGAAGTTGACCACCATGTTGGTGGACGAGCCCGGCGCGGTCACGCCGATCTTCTTGCCCTTGAGGTCCGCCGGGCCCTTGTAGCCAGGCATGGCCTTCTTCGACACGCCCACGCCGATCATGGGCGCGCGGCCTTGCAGCGCGAAGGCGCGGTAGAACTGACCCTTGGACTGCATGGCCAGCGTGTGCTCGAAGGCGCCCGACACCACGTCGGCGCTGCCTCCCACCACGGCCTGCAGGGCCTTGGAGCCGCCGGCGAAGTCGGCGATGCTCACGTCCAGCCCTTCGTCCTTGAAATAGCCCCGCGCTTCGGCGATGGATAGCGGCAGGTAGTAGATCAACGGCTTGCCGCCGACGGCGATCTGCACCTTGGTCTTTTCCAGCTTCTGCGCGCGCACGATGGCGGGGGCCATGCCCATGACGCCGGCGGCACCGGCCATCTTGAGCAGATCACGACGAGTGACTGTCATTGCTTGTCTCCTGGTTCTCGGGCCTACCGATGGCGCCGGTCTTCGCCAGCTCGTCGATAGCCGCTGAATCATACCCCAGCGATTTCAGGACTTCCTCGGTATGTTCCCCTAATTCCGGCCCGATCCAGTGCGTGCCGCCAGGGGTTTCGGACAGCTTCGGCACCACCGCCGGCAGCTTGACCGGTGAGCCGTCGGTGAAGCGATGCTGCTCGATCATGCCGCGCGCCAGGAACTGCGGATCGGCGAACATGTCGGCCACGCTGTAGATCTTGCCCACGGGCACATCGGCCCGTTTGAGCGTATCCAGCGCCTCGTCGATGCCGCGTCCGCCGCACCATTGCTGAATGGCGCCGTCGATCTCCTCGACGCGGCGGGCGCGGCCGTCGTTGCGCGCCAGATCGGGATCGGTGGCCAGGTCCTCGCGGCCGATGGCCTGCATCAGGCGGCGGAAGATGGCGTCGCCGTTGCCGGCGATGACCACGTTCTGGCCGTCGCGGGTGGTGTAGGTGTTGGATGGCACGATACCCGGCAGCGCGCCGCCGGTGCGCTCGCGCACCACGCCGGCCACGTCGTACTCGGGCACCAGGCTTTCCATCATGTTGAACACGGCCTCGTACAGCGCCACGTCCACCATCTGGCCCTGCCCCGCCCGGCAGGCCTCGCCAGCCTGGCCGTTCCAGCGGCCGCCTGTGGCGTCGCGATGGCGCAGCGCCATCATCGCGCCGATCACGCCATGCAGCGCGGCGATCGAATCGCCGATGGAGATGCCGACCCGCAGGGGCGGCCGGTCCGGATGGCCCGACACATAGCGCAGGCCGCCCATGGATTCGCCGATGGCGCCGAAACCCGGCTGGTCCTTCATCGGCCCGGTCTGCCCGTAACCGGACAGGCGCACCATGATGGTCGCGGGATTCAGCGCGCGCAGCTGCTCGTAGCCCAGGCCCCACTTCTCCAGCACGCCGGGACGGTAGTTCTCGACCACCACGTCGGCCTCCAGCGCCAGCTGACGCGCGATGTCGCGGGCGCGCGGATCCTTGAGGTTGAGCGCGATGGAGCGCTTGTTGCGCGCCTGCACCGACCACCACAGCGAGTTGCCCTGGTGCAAATGGCGCCAGCTGCGTATGGGATCGCCGCCGCCCGAGCCGTCCGGGCCGTGCGGGGTCTCCACCTTGATGACGTCGGCGCCGAATTCGCCGAAGATGCGCGCCGCGAATGGGCCCGCGATTAGCGTGCCCAACTCCAGGACTTTCAGCCCTGTCAAAGCCGACATGGTTTGTCTTCCTCTGGTGGATGACGCCAGCCGCGATACATTGCCGCGGCCGTGCGCCGCGTCGCCTGGGCGACGCGATAGGTCTAGGTGCTCTTGCGCTCCATCAGTGCCCAGGCGATGGTGCCGGCGTCCACGTACTCAAGCTCGCTGCCCGCCGGCACGCCGCGCGCCAGCCGCGTGACCTTCAGCCCGCGCTCGGACAGGGCCTCGCCCAGGAAGTGGGCGGTGGTCTCGCCCTCGGCGGTGAAGTTGGTGGCCAGGATGACTTCCTGCACCACGCCGTCGGTGGCGCGACGGATGACGCGGTCGAAATCCAGCTCGCGCGGGCCGATGCCCTCCAGCGGCGCGACCCGGCCCATCAGCACGTAGTACAGGCCACGGTAGCCGTGGCTGGACTCGATCATGTTCTGGTCCGCTGGCGTCTCGACGATGCACAGCAGCGAGGGATCGCGCTTGGGATTGGCGCAGGTGGAGCAGATCTCGTCTTCGGTGAAGCTGTTGCAGCGCGCGCAATGACGCAGGTTCTGCACCGCGCCTGCCAGCGCCCGGCCCAGCATGTCCGCACCCTGCAGATCGTGCTGCATCAGGTGGTAGGCCATGCGCCGGGCCGAACGCACGCCCACGCCGGGCAGGCGCCGCAGGGCCTCGATCAGCGAGACCAGTGGTTCGGGTTCAGGCAGTTGGGGATCCATGACGCGGCGGCCTCAACCAGGCTAGTCAGTTGTCCGTGGCGCGGGCGCGCGACATCAGAAGGGGAACTTCATGCCCGGGGGCATGGGCATGCCGGCGGTCACCGACGCCATCTTTTCCTGCGAGGTCGCCTCGGCCTTGCGCAGCGCGTCGTTGAACGCCGCGGCCACCAGATCTTCCAGCATGTCCTTGTCGTCGCCCAGCAGCGACGGGTCGATGGCGACGCGCTTGACGTCGTGGCGGCAGGTCATGGTGACCTTGACCAGGCCGCCGCCCGAGGCGCCCTCGACCTGGATCTCGGCCAGCGCGTCCTGCGCCTTCTTCATGTTTTCCTGCATCTGCTGCGCCTGGCGCATCAGGCCGGCCAGTTGTCCTTTCATCATGGCGATGTTCCTTGAACTAAGGGGTGTGATCGGGAATGTGCCGCCGCGCTAGCGGGCGGCGGAGGCGTCCACGTGGCGGACCGAACCGGCCACCACCTGGCCGCCGAAATCGGATACCAGGGCCTGCACGAAGGGATCGACGGCGACCGCGTCCTCGGCGGCCTGCTGGCGCGCGGCACGCTCGGCCTGGGCCACGGCATGCGCAGTGGCATCGCCGACCGCGCCCACGTCCACGTCCAGGCGGATGCCCTGGCCGAAGTGTTCGCACAGCACGGTCTGCAGGCGCACGCGGCTTTCGCTTTCGGCCAGCGTCTTCACGGCCACGCGCAGCACGATGGCGTCGCCCTGCACGCCGACCCATTCGCTCTGGCGCGCCAGTTCGGCCGCCAGGCCGGTGACCGGCAGGCGCGCGGCCAGCTCGGGCCAGGAAGCCTGCGTCATGTCGGCGATGCGGGCGCGGGACTGGCGCTTGCGCGTGGGCGGCGCTTCTCGGCGGACCGGCGCGGCGGCGGCCGGCGCGGCCGATGACGGCGCGCTGGCCAGCGTTTCGAATTCGTCATCCGGATCGGACGTGAAGCCGCTGTCCGGCACGAAGCCGCCTTCGGCTTCGTAGGGAATTTCCTCATCGACCCAGGACGGCGGGCCATCGGGTTCATCCTGCGCCGGCGCGGGCGCCGTGACGGCGGAGGCCGCCGGCGTCACGGCCAGCGCGGCGGCGCCGGGCTTGGCTTGTACGGCGGCAGGCGCGGCATCGGGCAACTCTTCCCAAGGCGGCACGCCTTCCGGCGCGGACTCGGGCGCGGCGGAAGGCTCGGCCGACCTTGCCGGCGCGGCCTGAACCACGGGGGCAACGCTTGCGGATTCCTCCGTGGCTGGCGCGGCAGGCATGCCGGATTGCGGGGCAACGGCCTGGGACGCGGCCGCTTGCGGTGCGACGGCTGGCGTTGGCTGCGCGGGCGCAGCGGATTCAGGCGCGACGACAGGCGCCAGGGCCGGTGCAACCGACGCTTCGACCTCTGCCGCTTGCGGATGCGGCGCAGCCACGGGCGCCGGGGTCGAGACAGGCGCGGCGGCGGCCACGGCGGGTTCGGCCGTCTGGCGCGCCGGCGCGGCCGGCGCTTCCAGCGCGGTCTGCGGGCCGGCCTCGCCGTTCAGCGCCAGCATACGCAGGCAGGCCATGATGAAGCCGGCGTACTCGTCGGGCGCCAGCGTCAGCTCGCCGCGGCTGTGCACGGCGACGGAATAGAACAGCTGGACGGCGTCCGGATGCAGGGCCTGCGCCAGCCGCGAGATATCGGCGGCCAGCGGGTCTTCCGCCGGCGTGACCCCGGTCACGCGCTGCTCGATCGCCACGCGCGAGAGCAGCACCGCCAGGTCCGCCAGCGCGCCGGCATAGGACAGGCCACGGATGGCCAGTTCGTCGGCCACGGCCAGCACGCCCTTGGCGTCGCCGGTGGCCAGCGCGTCCAGCAGCCGCACCAGATGACGCTGGTCGATCGTGCCCAACATGCCGCGCACGGCTTCTTCGGTCAGGTTGCCGGCGCTGTAGGCGATGGCCTGGTCGGTCAGCGACAGGGCGTCGCGCATGGAGCCGGCGGCCGCCTGGCCGATCAGGCGCAGCGCGGGAATCTCGAAGCCGACCTGTTCCTGACCCAGCACGGCCTGCAGATGGCCGACAATGGAGTCGGCCGGCATCTGCTTCAGGTTGAACTGCAGGCAGCGCGACAGCACGGTCACCGGGATCTTCTGCGGATCGGTGGTCGCGAGGATAAATTTGACGTGCGGCGGCGGCTCTTCCAGCGTCTTGAGCATGGCGTTGAACGCATGCCCGGTCAGCATGTGGACTTCGTCGATCATGTAGACCTTGAAGCGGCCCGCGCCCGGCGCGTAGACGGCCTGCTCGAGCAGCTGGGTCATTTCCTCGACGCCACGGTTCGAGGCCGCGTCCAGTTCGAGGTAGTCGACGAAACGGCCGGAATCGATCTCGGTGCAGGCGCGACAGACGCCGCAGGGCTTGGAGGTGATGCCGGTTTCGCAGTTGAGCGACTTGGCCAGGATGCGCGACAGCGTGGTCTTGCCCACGCCTCGGGTGCCGGTGAACAGCCAGGCGTGGTGCAGTCGCTGGGTGTCCAGCGCGTGCGTGAGCGCGCGCACCACGTGATCCTGTCCCACGAGGGTATCGAACGATCGCGGCCGCCACTTGCGGGCCAGTACCAGATAAGTCATGGCTGGATTGTAGAGCCTTTGCAAGAGCCGTTGCCTACCCCCGCGAAATGCAAAAGGGACGGAATCATCTTCCGGGGAATCCCCCGTGGAAAATAACCCCGTCCCCTTTGCGAAAACCGGTTGGCGAGCCTGACTCCGGCACTGACCCTAAACGACTATGGCTGCTTCGTTCCCGACCTGACCAGGTTCACCGTCGAACCATGCGGAGGGGCCCGCCAGTACGAATTCTAGCAGAGCTGCGCTCTGCCTGCGAATTCGTGCTGGCGGGCCCCCGAGGGGGCCTGGATGTGCGGCCC